>DAIOVT010000027.1:0-17202 GCA_036758885.1 Kineosporiaceae bacterium | reverse complement strand
CGCGGTCGCGGTGACCACCCGCGACCCGGGCCTGCCGGACGTCGCGAACCTGATCGGGCTGCTCAGCGATGCCGCCCTGGTCGCCGATCCGGTCGACCCGGCGTCGAGCGTTCTGGAGTGTGCCCGAGCGGGGCAGCTGCGGTGGCAGGCGTCGTTGCCGCATCAGCATGTCGGCCTGCGTGGGGTGCACGCCGCCCTGCAGACCGCCGAACTGGCCACCAGTCTGCTCTCGGTGGAGCCGGTCGCCGTGCGGGCGGTGCACTCGGCGGGGCCGGTCAGCTTCTCACTGCGCGAGGTGGAGGACGACACCCACTACCCGATCACGGCGTCGGTGGGAGTCGGTGAAGGCTCCTGGACGCTCGAGGTGAGTGCCGACCCGGCCCGGGTCCGTGCGGGTACGGCCGGCCGGCTGGCCGACGCCGTGGTCGCCCTGATCGCCTCGGCCGCAGCGGTTCCCGGTGGTCCGGCCGCCGGAGCGGCGGACGCGCCGATCGCCCGGATCGACGTGCGCGGTGAGGCCGATCGGCAGCTGGTTCCGGTGCCACCCGTATCGAGCCCGCAGGCTCCTCGTCCGGCGACGCCGCTGCTGCCCGAGGCCTTCACCCGCATCGTCCGGCGGTTCCCCGATCGGGTCGCGCTGGTCGGCGCGGACGCCTCGGGACGGCGCAGCGAACGCACTTTCGGCGAGCTGCGCCGCGACGTCACCGAGCTGGGGGAGCGGCTGCTCGCCACCCTGCCCGGCACCCGGGCCACCGCCCGGCCCGGTGAGGTGAATCGCGAACCCGTTCCGGTGGTGGCGATCTGCCGCCCCCGCTCGGCCGAGGTCGTAGTCGCCCTGCTGGCCGTGCTCGAGGCCGGCTGCGCGGCGATGGTGCTCGACCCGGCACTGCCCGAGGCCCGTCGCCGGCAGATCCTCGACGACACCGGCGCGGCCGCAATGATCGACGCCACGGGTCCGCGGCCGCTCGCCGGGACGATGCCGGACGACGCTCGGCACGACTCCGGCAGGTCGACCGGGCGGGCCCTGCACCCGGATGGTACGGCCTGCGTGGTGCTCACCTCGGGTTCGACCGGTTTGCCCAAACCCGTTGCGGTGTCGCACCGAGCGATGGCCGACCTGGTCGACCACCACGTGGGCGGGCTGCACCCCGCCGCCGGGGAGCCGCCGATCGCGGTGGCACACACGGCCTCGTTCCATTTCGACGCGCACTGGGACGCCCTGGCCGCTCTGTTCGGTGGGCACACGGTGCACGTTCTGGCCGAGGATCTCTACCTCGACCCCTTCGCCCTCGCCGGCTACCTCGACCGGCAGAGCATCGAGTACCTCGACCTCACCCCGACCGTCTGGTCGGCGCTGCTCGCGGCGGAGGCGTTCACCCGTTGGCCGGCCACCTGCGTGCTCGGTGGCGAGGCGCTGCCACAACCGCTGTGGAGCCGGATGTCCCGCGCGGCAACCGATTCGGGCGTGCTGGCACTGAACCTCTACGGTCCCACCGAGGGCACCGTGGACGCCGCCTGGGCACGCGTGGGCGAGAGCGACGAGCCGATCGTGGGGCGGGCCCTGGGCAGCACCGGGCTCCTGGTCCTGGATCCCTGGCTGCGGCCGGTGCCGGTGGGCACCCCGGGGGAGCTCTACCTGACCGGTCCCCGGCTGGCCGACGGATACCTGGATCGCGCGGCGCTGACCGCCGAACGGTTCGTGGCGAACCCGTACCCGAGACGCGATGACAGTGGCCAGGTGCTGGTGGGCGACCACCGCATGTACCGCACCGGAGACGTCGCCGCCTGGACCGAGGCCGGTCTGGTCAGGCTGGGCGGGCGCAGCGACGAGCAACTCAACCTCGCCGGCCGGCGCGTGGAGCCCGGTGAGATCGAGGCGGTGATGGCCGGCCCCGACATCGCCGCGGCCGCGGTCACGCTGGTCCCGGTCGCCGGGGGCAGACCGGCTCTGGTGGGGCTCGTCGTACCGAACGCCGGCGCCGGAACCGCCACGGATGCGGGCGATGTCACCGAGCGAACGCTGCGGCGTTGCCGCGACCGGCTGCCCGCCGCGCTGGTGCCCTCCCGGGTGATCGCCGTTGCCGCGCTTCCGTTGACCCGCAACGGCAAGCTGGCCCGGCGGGAGCTGCCCGGGTTGCCCGAACTGGCCGCCGGACGGTCGCCGGTGGGCGAGACCGCCGCCGAGCCCGTACCTGATCCCAGCGATCCGGCACAGGAGGCCGTGCGGCAGGCATTGGCCGGGGCGCTCGGCCGCGACCTCGACGAGCTGAGGCCCACGGCCGATTTCTTCGAGCTCGGCGGCGACAGCATCGCCGCCATCCAGTTCTGCATCCGGCTGCGCTCCGTGGGCTGGGTGCTGGCCCCCGCCGCCGTGTTGCAGCTGCGCTCGATCGCCCGAATCGTCTCGGCAGCAACACTATTGGTGCCCGAGGCCTCGAACGGTGCGGTGGGGGCGCCGTCCGGCGGGGTGGTGGGATCCGCGGACGAGACCGGACCGGCTCTGTTCGACGAGGCCGGTCTGGACGCATCGGCGCTGGCCGAGTTGCGAGGCCACATCGACCGGCAGTCGCTGGTTCCCGTGGCGGTGCGCAGGCTGTCACCGACCCAGCTGGGCATTCACATCGACGCTCACCGCGCCGCGATCGACCCCTACCGCACCACGACCGTGCTGCACCTCGAGGACGTCTCCGGCTCGCTCACCGCCGAGGCCGTGCACGCAGCGGTGACGGCGGTCTTCGACCGCCACGAGGCGTTGCGCATCGGAGTCTGGCAGGGGCCGCTGCCCGAACCGGTGGCCTTCGTGGTGCGCAGGGTCCCGTTGCCGCACAATGTGATCGACGCCGACGGTCGCGACATCGACGTCCTGCTGGCCGAGGTGAGCGAGGCCGAGAGGGACCGGGATCTCGACGCCGAGGCCGCCCGGCTGGCGGGGTACACCTGGGTGCGGGTCGACGACACGCACTCCTACCTGGTGCTGGGGCTGCATCACGTGCTGGTCGACGGCTGGTCTACACCGCTGCTCGCGCAGGAGCTGACCGAACAGCTCTGCGGTCGCCCGGTGCCCGGCGTGGACCGGGCGTTCGCCGATCACCTGCGGTGGTGGGCGGGCCAGGACACCGCTGCACTGGAACAGGTCTGGCGTGCGGAGTTCGCCGGTGTGCCTGCGGCACCGCGGTTGGGCTCGGGTGCCGGCGGAGGATCGCTGCACCGGGTCGTGGTGAGACAGGAGGTCGCCGAACCGGCCGCGCTGATCCAGGCCGGCCGTGAGATCGGTTGCACCGCAGCGGCTCTGCTCCAGGCGGCGTGGGCGCGGGCCGTTGCCCGGGCCACCGGACGTCGCCGGGTCGGCTACCTGCTGAGCAGTGCCGGCCGGCCGGCCGAGGTGCCCGGCGTCGACAACGGGGTCGGCATGTTCGTGCTCACCCACCCGGTGCACGCCGACGCGGCCGCGCCGCGTGCCGAACTCACCGGCGCGATCGCGGACGTGCTGGCCCGAACCGAGGTCGCCGCGCATCTCGGGCTCGGACGCATCGGCCGGCTCGTCGGTCGACTGCCCGACAGCCTGCTGGTGATCGAGAACTACCCGTTCGAGGAGCACCGCGGGGCGGGCCCGGTGACGGCCACCCCACGCAGCGGCAGCGACACCACCACCTTCCCGGTGACGGCGACAGCGATGCTGCGCGGCGGTCTGGCCCTCGAGGTCGAGGTCGATCCGGCGGTGACCGAGGTCGACGCGCACCGGCTGCTGCGCGGCTGGGCCGACGCGCTCACCGAACTGCTGGACGGCGCCGAGCCGGCCGACCTGGCCGATCTGGCCGACTCGGCTGAACCGGCCGAGCTGGGCGAACTGGCTGAGCTCGGCGAAACGTCCGAACCGGACGGCGCCACAACGGCTTCCGGGCTCGGCCGGCCGGCCGCTCCGGTCGCTGCGACGGGCTCGCCCGGCTCGACAGGTTCCCCCGGCCCGGACGCATCGACACAGCCCGGCGCCTACGTCGAGGACGTGCTCGCGGTGATGGCCGATGTGCTCGCCGAGGCGGGTCACGACCCGGTGGGGCTCGACGCGCAGTCGTCGTTCTTCGCCTCCGGTGGCGACAGCATCCTGGCGATCAGACTGGTCGGCGCCCTGCATGCGGCCGGCCTGCAGGTCGGCATCGCCGACGTCTTCGCCGCGCCGGCCCCGGCGGCCCTCGCCGGTCTGGCCCGCCCGGTCGATCCCGAGCACGACGGCGCCGTCTCTCTGGCCGCCGACGAGGTGCCGTTCACGCCCGCGCTGGCTTGGTACGCCGAGCGGCTGCGGCAGGGCGCCGATCTGCGCGGCATGGTGCAACTGCGCACCGTCGACTTCCCCGCGCACACCTCGGTCACCGCGGTCGCGGGCGCCGCCGAGGAACTGCTGAGGCGTCATCAGGGGCTGCGGCTCGCGGTGCACGCCGATGCCGCCACCGCGACGATCACCTCGCCGCGCTCCGTCGACATCAGCGTCACCACAACGCCTTTCGTCGGTGACGAGGTGCGCCGGCTCGCCGCCCAGCTCGATCCGGCGGCGGGAGACCTGATGCGCTGGGTGCTCGCGGTCGAACCGAATCGGTTGCGCCTGGTCGTGATCGCGCACCACCTCGGTGTGGACGCGGTCTCCTGGGCAGTGATCGCCGCCGAGCTGCAGGCCCTGGCAGGTGCGGTCACGTCACCGAGTGCGGTCGCCGGCTCGCCGGCCGACTCCATGGTCAACTCCGCCGCCGAGTCGATGGGTGCCGCACCGAGTTTCGCCGATTGGGCCAGGGCCCAGGCCGCCGCCGCGCAGCTGCCCTCGCTCGCCGCCGTCCAGGGCCGGCAGGCTCTGACCGCCGCCTCGCCGTGGAGCCCACGAGCCGACCGGACGCTTCTGGGCAACCTCGGCGGGGCGATCGAGCACGAGGCACTGCTGGACGTCGCCACCACCGCCAAGCTGATCGCCAAAGTCGCTGCAGGGCAGCGTATGGAGGCACTGCTCGCGGCGGCACTGACCGCCGAGCGCCGCGACGATCTGGTGATCGATCTCGAGGGGCACGGCCGGCCCACCGCTGCGCCACAGGCGGCCGGCCCCGCCGGAGCGGCTGGAGGGGTGGGAGCGGCGGACAATGCCGGCGGCGACCCCCGCGACAGCGACCAGGCGCGCCGGGCGGCCGGTGCGGTGGGCTGGTTCACCGCGACCTGGCCGGTACGGCTGCCCGGCCGCACCGAGCGCGCAGGCACCCCGATCGACGCCGAGCAGGTGCGCCGCTGCGCCAGGGCGATCGAGTCGGCCCGGGCCAGCGGCCCCGACTACGGGCTGGCCCGCCACCTCGGTGCCGAGGCGGATTCTCTGGCCGAGCTCGAACACCGTGCCCCGCAACAGGTTCTGCTGAACTACCTGGGCTCCTCCCCGGTCTCGCCGGACGACGAGCTCGATCCGGCCCGGCTCGAGGCGGAACTCGGACTGCACGACGACCTGCCGCTCTCGCATCCCGGTGAGCTGAACGCCTGGCTGGCGCCGACGCCCGACGGCTCGGTGCTGGTGGCGCGCTGGATCCTGGACGCATCGCTCGCCCCGGACGCCGCCGAACTGCTCACCGGCTGGCTGCACGGGCTGAAGGTGATCGCCGACCTCGACCTCGGCGAGGCGGGGGCCGGCGCCGTCCATGATCTGGCCGGGCTGGGCCCGGCCGAGCTCGACCGGTTGACCAGAACCCCTGCGGTCGAGGCGATCTGGGAGCCGACCCCGGTGCAGCGCGGCATGATCTTCCACGCCGCCACGGCCACCGACCGGTACACCTCGGTACTCGACCTCACCTTGAGCGGCCCCCCGAACGGCGACCCGATCGACACTCTGGACGGCGCCCGGTTGCGCCGCGCCGTGCAGGCCGTGGTCGCCGCGCACCCGCAACTGCGATCCCGGGTGGCCTGGACCGGTCCGAAGGGTGAGCGGCCGGTGATGGTCGCCCTGGCCACCCCGGACGTCGACTGGCTCGCCGAGCGCGGCGATGCGTCCCTGGCCGATCGGGTGGCCGCCGAGCTGATGGCGCGACGGTACGACCTGGGACACTCCGGACGGTCCGGCAGTGTGGGCGGTGCCCTGCTCGCGGTCCGACTGGTCTCCGGCGGAGGTCAAGGCAGCGGCGAGCACCGGTTGCTGATCGGCAACCATCACCTGCTGCTCGACGGCTGGTCGATGCCGTTGCTGGTCGAGCAGATCCTGGCCGCCTACGGCAGCGAGGACGCCGGCGACGAGACCGCCGCTGCCGCAGGCGGACCCGCGGCGGCGGTGGTTCGGCCATGGGTGACCAGCGGGTTCGCCCGCCACGTCGCCGCCCGGGCGTCCGGCGACAATGCCGCCCGGTCCGAGGCGGCGATCGATCGCCGGGCGGGACTGCTGGCTCAGGCCGACACCCGGCCGATCACGGTCCCGGGTGCCGCGATCGACTCGGTCAGCACCGATCCCGGGCAGGTCACCGATGCGGTGCGGCTGCCGCTCTCGCGGCCGGCCGTTCCCGGAGCCACCGACGCCGCCCTGCTCGGCACCGCTTGGGGAACGGTGCTCGCGACCCTGGCCGGCCGGGCCGAGGTGCTGTTGGCCACGGTGGTCTCCGGGCGCGGACCCGCCGAACAACAGCTGATCGGCATGTTCGCCGACACGGTGCCGATCCTGGTGCGTGCCGGAACCACCGTGGACGCAGCCGATCCGGTGACCGAGGTCGGTGCGCAGCTCGCCGCCGCGGTCGCCGAACCTCCGGTGGGCATGGCCGCATTGGCCGGCCGGCTCGGCCGGGCGATCACGCCCGACGCGCTGCTCGTCGTCGAGAACTACCCGCTCGGAGATCTCGGCGCCACCCCCGGCGGACTGCGGATCACCGGTGTCGCCGGTGACGACGCCACCCACTACCCGCTGGCGCTCACCGCTGAGCCCACCTCGGAGGCGGAGCCGGGCCGGGCGGCAGAGACGTTGCTGCGCATGGAGTTCGACACCCGGCTGCTCACCGAGGACGACGCCCGCTCGGTGCTCGCCGCGGTGCGGGAATGCGCACTCGACCTGGCCCGCGGTGACCGGCGACCGGTCGCTCTGGCGCCGGAGGAGGCCACCCGGATCGGTGCCGGCTGGCGCGCTGCCGATACCGCCGTCACGTCCGGCACCGAACCCGGCAACCGGATCGGCGCCGAACCGGGTAGCGAGATCGGCTCCGGCCCAGGAACGCGAACGTCGCCGGACCGGCACCTGGACGGCGTTCTCGCGGCATTCGGCGAGGTCTTCGGCCACGAGGTGCGGGCCGAGGACAACTTCTTCACCCTGGGCGGCGACAGCATTCTGGCGATGTCGCTGGTCACCGCGTGCCGGCGGCGCGCCCTGGTGGTCAGCGCCGCGGCCGTGTTCACCGGGCCCACCCCGGCGGCACTTGCCGCCGCCGCCACCGACCTGACCGCCGTCGCCCCGGCCGCCGGCGATCCTGCTGCGGCCGGATCGACTGGGGCCGGATCGACTGGGGCCGGCACCGAGCTGATCCAACTCGACGACCGGGGTGCCGCAACCCTGAACGACCTGCTGAGGAACCTGCCATGACTCTTCGTCCAGCCGAGACCGCACCGGCGGCGCCCCAGGCGCAGGTCTGGCCGTTGGCACCGTTGCAGAACGGTCTGCTCTATCACGCCGTCGCCGGCGAGGGTGGCCTCGACGTCTACACCATGCAGTCGACCTACAGCTTCGCACCGGGCACCGACCTCGACGTTCTGCGCCGTGCCTGCGCGTCGCTGCTCGACCGGCATGCGGCGCTACGGGCCGGGTTCAGCGCGGCGCTGCTGGACCGGCCGGTGCAGTTCGTGCCGCACCGGGTCAGCCTGCCGTGGCGGGTGGTCGACCTGAGTTCGCTTGCACCCGAAGAGGTTTCCCACTCGCTGGCACTGCTGCAAAGTCAGGAACGGCAACAGCGGTTCGACATGGACGCACCACCGCTGTTCCGGTTCGTGGCGGTCGACGCCGGAGCGGCGGGATGCCACCTGGTGGTCACCAATCACCACATCGTGCTCGACGGCTGGTCCGACGCCATGCTGGTGGTGGAACTGCTCGAGCACGTCGCCGCCGGGGGCCGGGACCTGACCTTGCCACCGGCCCCGCAGTTCGACAGCTACCTGTCCTGGCTGGCCACCCGTGACCCGGCGACCGACCGCGCCGCCTGGCGCTCGGCGCTGGCCGGTCTGGAGGCCGGGTGCACCCTCGACCCCGATGCCCTCGGCGGCGATCGCGAAGCGGTGCTGCCCGCGGTGATCGAGACCGAACTGGGCGAGCAGCTCACCGCCCGGGTCGCCGAGACCGCCCGGGCCTGCGGCGTCTCCACCAGCACCGTCTACGCCACCGTCTGGGCGCTGGTGCTGCGTTCGCTGATCGGCACCGACGACACCGTGTTCGGCACCACCGTCTCGGGACGCCCGGCCGAGCTCGACCGGGTCGAGGCGATGGTCGGCCTGTTCCTCAACACCGTGCCGCAGCGGATCCGGATCCTGCCGCACGAGAGGCGGTCCGACCTGCTGCGGAGGGTCCAGACCGAGCAGGCCGCGCTGCTCGAGCACCACCACGTCGGCCTGGCCGGCATCCAGCAGGACGCCGGCATCGGGCCGCTGTTCGACACCCTCTACGTGATGCGCAACACCCCCGCGGACGACGAGGCCTTCGCCCGGCTCGCCGACCGGGTGGGCCTGCGTGACATCGACGGCGGCGACGCCACCCACTTCCCGGCCACCTTCGTCGTGCACCCCGATGCGTCGACCCGGCTGATCCTTGCCCACCGCAGCGACGTGCTCGACGCCGAGGCCGCCCGCGACGTGCTGGATCGCGCCGTCCGGCTGCTCCGGGCACTGGTCACCGACCCCGACGCCGAAGTCGGTGCGCTGCAGGGCTTTCCGGACCAGCGCCGGCAGGAGATCGTCTCCTCCTGGCAGGGTGAGCGGCACCCGCTGCCGGAGGCCGGGCTGGTCGCCACCCTCGAGGCCACGGCCCTGCGTCACCCCGACCGCACCGCCCTGGTGGACGGCGACCGCCGGCTCAGCTTCGACGAACTGTGGACGGCGGTCCGCGACCGGGCGGCCGGGTTGCGCGCCGAGGGGGTCGGCGCGGGCGACCTGGTCACCGTGGAGCTGCCCCGCGGCGCCGACGTGGTGGTGGCGATCTTCGCGGTGCTCGCCGCCGGAGCCGCCTACGTGCCGCTCGATCTGTTGCTGCCGCCCGCCCGACTCGACGAACTGCGCGGCGCCGTCCGGCCGGCCGCCCGGATCACCCCGGACAGCTATCGCGAGCTGGCCGACCCCGGCCGCCAAGGCCATTGGGCCGCAACCTGTCGCCGCCGGTCGACCGCAGCCGACCTGCACCCGCACTACCGCCACGACGACCTCGCCTACGTCATGTTCACCTCCGGCTCGACCGGCCGGCCGAAGGGGGTGAGCATCGACCACGGCGGGTTGGTGAACATGCTGGCCAACCACCAGCGGCGGATCTTCGCCCCGGCCGGCGCCGGGCCGGAGCGGCCCTGGCGGGTGGCGCACGCGATCTCGTTCGCCTTCGACATGTCCTGGGAGGAGTTGCTCTGGCTGCTCGACGGCCATGAGGTGCACCTGCTCGACGAGTCGCTGCGCCGTGACGCCGCCGAGATGACCTCCTACATCGACCGCGCCGGCATCGACGTCATCAACGTGACCCCTTCGGTGGCGAGCGCGCTGCTCGGCTGCGGCCTGCTGGACGCCGACCGGCACGTGCCCGCGCTGGTGCTGCTCGGTGGCGAGGCGGTGGGTGCGGACGTCTGGTCGGCGCTGCGCGAGGATCCGCGAACCACCGGCTACAACCTTTACGGGCCAACCGAATACACCATCAACACCCTCGGCGGTGGCACCGCCGAGAGCGGTGCGCCGATCGTCGGCCGGGCCATCGACAACACCGACATCCGGATCCTCGACTCCTCGCTCGAGCCGGTCGCCGACGGGGTGCCGGGGGAGCTGTACGTCACCGGAGTCGGTCTGGCCCGCGGCTACCACGACTCACCCCGGTTGACCGCCGAGCGGTTCGTCGCCGACCCCTACGGCCCGCCCGGTTCCCGCATGTACCGCACCGGCGACGTGGTCTCCCGCCGCCCGGGCGGGCGGCACGATGCGGCCGGCACCGCAGGGCTGCTCGACTTCCACGGCCGCACCGACTCGCAGGTGAAGATCCGCGGCCATCGCGTGGAACCCGGTGAGGTGCAGGCGGTCCTGGCCCGTGATCCGAGAGTGGCCCGCTGCGCCGTGGTGGTCAGGACCGGCCCGGCCGGCCCGGTGCTGGTCGGCTACGTGGTGCCCGAGCGGACGACGGCAGGCCACCCGCTCGCCGACGCCTCCGCCGGCGGCGGCGCGATCGACCCCGAGGCGATCCGGACGGCGCTGCGCGAGCACCTGCCCGAGGCGATGGTGCCGACCGCGATCGTCGCGGTCGACGACCTTCCGCTCACCCCGAACTCGAAGCTCGACGTCGCGGCACTGCCCGAACCCGAGTACGCCGCGGGCACGGGCCGCGGCCCCCGCGGACCGGTCGAGGAGACCATCTGCGCGGTGTTCGCCGAGGTTCTCGGGCTGCCCCGGGTCGGCGCCGAGGACAACTTCTACGCGCTCGGCGGTGATTCGCTGCTGGCGATGCGCGCCGTCGCACTGCTCGGTGAGCGGCTCGGCTCGCGGGTCGGGGTGGGCAGACTGCTGACCGCCCCCAGCCCGGCGGCGTTGGCCGGCCAGCTCGCCACCGGTACCGAACGCGACCCGTTCGCCACGGTGCTGCCGCTCGGCGGACGGCCCGGGCGCGGTCTGCCGCCGGTGCTGTGCGTGCATCCGATGACCGGGCTCGGCTGGACCTATTCGTCACTGGCAGCACGGCTTCCCGGCTCGCCCGCGGTGTACGCCGTGCAGTCGCCGGCGTTGCGCAGCGACCCGGCCGCCCTCGGCGCCGCCACACTGCCCGAGCTGGCCGACCTGGTGATCGCGCAGGCCCGCACCGCCTGCGCCGAGGCGGGGGACGACGTCGCGGAGCTCGGCGTCCATCTGATCGGCTGGTCGTTCGGCGGCGCGCTCGCGCACGTGATGGCCGCCCGACTGGCGGATGCCGGCATCGCCGTGCACTCGCTCACCCTGCTCGACCCCGACCCACCGGCCGATCCGGAACCCGGAACCGCTGCCGCACAGGCTGTTCCGCAGGCATCGATCGAAAGCCAGGACGACTTCGAACAGGGCGACCACGAACAGGCGGTGCTCGAGTTCCTGATCGCGGCCAGCCTGCGTGAGGTGCCCGAGGACCTCAGCCCTCCGTACCCGGCGCAGGAGGTGCTCGACTGGCTCACCGAGGGCACCGGATCACTGTCGGGAGTGGGCAGCGACGACCTCGCCGCCCTGGTCCGGGCCAGCCGCTACAACGACGACCTGCTCGAGCGTGGCGGACACCGGCCGGTGCCGGTCCCGACCCGGCTGGTGGTGGCGACCGGCGATCCGCAGCCCGACGCACTCAGCCCGGACGACGCCCACGACCTGCTCACCGCGGCCTGGAGCCGTTGGTGCACAGGCGATCTGCGCACGACAGCGATCGAGATCCCGCACCACCAGCTCACCTCACCCTGGGCGTCGGAACGGATCGTCGAGTTCATCGCCCCTCTGCTCACCCCCGCGCCCGCCGCCTCGTCCGACGCCCCGACAACCGCATCGACCCTCATGGAGACCCGATGAATCCCTTCGACAACCCCGACGCCGACTTCTCCGTGCTCGTCGACGACACCGGCCGGCACAGCCTCTGGCCGACCTTCCGGCCCGCCCCCGACGGCTGGCGCACCGTGCACGGCCCGGTGCCCCGCGCCGACGCGCTCGCCTACGTCGAGGAGCATTGGAGGGACATCACGGCAACGACTCCTGTGACGACTCCCGTCACGACTCCTGTGACAGCCTCTGCGGCAACGGGTGCCGGCCCGTCGGCCGGCGACTGAGCATCCGGGACCGCCTGAACCGTGAGCCGTATCGCCGCCGTGCTGCGCAGCTGGGCAGTCGATGTGACCCCGTTGCGGGTCAATCGGCAGTTCCGTCTGCTCTTCACCGGCCGGCTGGTGTCGCTGATCGGTCTGAGCATGCTCACCGTGGTCTTCTCGGTGCATGCCTACGACCTGACCGGCAGTTCTCTGCACGTCGCGCTGATCAACACCGCGCTGGGGCTGTCCACGTTGGCCGGCGCCCTGGTCGGCGGGGTGCTGGCCGACCGCACCGACCGGCGCCGGGTGATCCTGATCAGTCGCGGGCTGGCCCTGGCCGGTTTCGTCGCCCTCGCGGTGAACGCGATGCTGCCCTCGCCGATGCTGTGGGTGCTCTACGCCTTCGCGCTCTGGGACGGGATCACCGGTTCGATCGGCGCCACCGCCTTCGGTGCCGCGGTTCCCTCGGTCGTCCCGCGATCGATGCTGCCGGCGACGGGTGCGCTGATGGCGATCTCGATCGATCTCGGCGCCGCGATCGCCCCCGTGGCCGGCGGTCTGATCGCCGCCGGCGGTGGCTACGAACTCGTCTACGGCCTGGTCGCGGCGATCAGCGCGGCGTCCTGGCTGGTGCTGTTCCGGTTGCGGCCGATGCTGCCCGGTGCCGGTGAGGACGATGGCCCGGACGACCCGGACGACCCGGACGGCGAGCAGTACGGCGAGGACGACGACGTCCCCGAGACCGTTCGTGGCGCCGTCGGTTCCTGGTACCGCGACCTGACCCAGGGCGTGCGATTCGTCCGTCGCGAGCGGGTGGTGGGCGCCGTCCTGATGATCGGGGTCATCCAGATCCTGTTCGCCTCACCGCACGTGCTGATCCCGCAGTTCGTCACCGAGAACCTCGGTGGCGGCGCCGCCGAGGCGGGACTGATGTACTCCGCCGCCTCGGTCGGTGCGCTGCTCGCGACGCTGGCCAGCGGTGGTCTGGCCCGGGTACGCAGAATCGGTCTGCTGGTGATCGGGGTCAACGTCTTCGCCGCCCTGACGGTCGTGGGATTCGGTCTCGCCCAGGCGGTCTGGATGGCCGCTGCGGCGATGCTGCTGGTCGGTGCCGGCGACGTGGTGGCCGAGATCCTGCGGTTCACCGTGATCTCCGAGAGCACCCCCGACCGGTTGCGTGGCCGGGTCCAGGGACTCTGGTCGGCGCAGACCACGGCGGGCGACAGCCTGGGCGGGCCGGCCTTGTCGATCGTCGCCCGATTCATCGGCGCCGGCGGAGCGATCGTCACCGGCGGCCTGATCGCCGCCGCCGCGGTGGCCGCGATGTTGCTCACCAACCCGGAACTGCGCCGCCTGCAACGCGATCCGGATCAGCCGGCCGGCGACGGAATGGCCCACGAGGGCGACGAAACCGCGCATGAGCCGGCCGGCGCGGCCGCCGAGGATGTGGTCGCCGAGGCTGTGTCGGCCGGGACCGGGGCCACCGAGAACGAGAACGAGTACCGCTCCACCCTAGGAGGAAAGCCATGACCGCACGCCCGTTGACCGGGGAAGCTCCCCACGCGGCGAGTCCCGAGCCGGTGCCGGACGTCGACACGGGCAAGATCGCCCAGTTCCTCTTCGAGCTGCGCCCGCGCGAGATCACCGTGGTGTCGAGAACCGCTGTCACCGAACGCCTCACCCGGGTGCGGTTCACCGGCGACGACCTGCACGACCTGTCGACCGTCGCCCCCGAGGACCACGTCAAGCTGTTCTTCGACACCACCCCGGACGGCGCCGTCAAACTGCCCGAGATGGTCGGCGGACGCTGGGCGGCGGCCGGGTTCACCTACCGCGACTACACGGTGCGCCACTTCGACCCCGACGGCCCCTGGCTGGACATCGAGTTCGTGTTGCACGGGCACGGCGTCGCCGGCACCTGGGCGGCCACCGCGGCGGCCGGTGACCGGCTCGGGATGCTCGGCCCCCGAGGCGCTTTCCTGGTGCACGACATCTCCGACTGGTACGTCTTCGCCGTCGACGAGACCGCACTGCCGGCGATGCAGCGCTGGCTCGAGATGCTGCGCCCCGACGTGCCGGTGATCGCCTTCGTCGAGGTACAGGACTCGGCCGACGAGTTCGAGCTGAAGACCGACGCCCGGCTCGAGGTGCACTGGTTGCACCGCCACGACCGGGCCCCGGGCCAGACCGACCTGCTCGAGCGGGCGGTGCGCTCGCTCGACCTGCCCGTGGGCGAGGGATTCGTCTGGGTCGCCGGAGAAGCGTTGTCCATCAAGCCGTTGCGCCGCTACCTGCGCGACGACCTCGCTCTGGACCGGGACAGTTGGGACGTCGACGGCTACTGGCGGCGGGGCAGCGTCAATCACGACCATCACCAGGGCGACGACGATGACTGAGTTCGGAGCCCGGCCGGTCACCGGCCCGGCGAGCGAGGCCCTGGTCCGGCTGGCGGCGCCGTCCGCGCCCCGCTGGCGGCTGGTGTTCTGCCCGCCGGCCGGTGCCGGGGCGGGGTTCTGCCGTCCGCTGATCGACCCGTGTCTGGCAGCCGGTGCCGAGCTGTGGGCGGTGCGCTACCCCGCGCGCGAGTCCCGGCTGCACCAGCCGCACCCCCGGTCGCTGGCGGTGATGGCCGGTGAGGCCGCCGCTGCGCTCGACCCGTCGCAGCACTCCCCCTCCGGATCACTGTCCGGATCACTGTCCGGATCGGACCTGCCGTTGGTGCTGCTCGGCCACAGCATGGGCGCGCTGATCGCCGTCCGGATCGCCAAGCAGCTCGCCGGCCGCTGTGCCCGGCCCGGGGCCGAACCGGCTGCCGCACAACCGGTCCCAACCCTCGACCTGCTGGCGGTCTCGGCCTACGAGGCCCCCGGGGAGTGGCCGTGGTCGCGCCTGGCCGGGCATCGCCGGGCCCGGCTCGCCGAGGTGATGGCGGACGGCGACCGGCTCCGCTCGTGGGCCGGCCAGAACGGCGGCGTGCCCGAGATTCTGCTGGGGGACAACGACTTCTGGGCGATGCAACTGCCCATTCTGCGGCAGGACCTGCAGGCCGCGATGGACGACGACACCACCCTGCCGCAGCGGCTGCCGCAACCGGCCACGGTCGGAGCCGCCATCGACACCCCGATGGTGCTGCTCTGCGGTGACCGCGATCCTCTGGTGCGGCTGCCGCAGATGCACCCGTGGGCGCTGCTCACCTCGGGGCAGGTGACCCGGCACCGCCTGCACGGCGAGCACCATGCCGTGATCGCCGATGCGCCGGCCACCGTGCGAGTGCTCGCCGACAGCCTGGAATCCCGGTGTCTGCGCGCGGCGGTCTGAGCACCGAGCCGGATCGGGCCGGCGCCGCCGTCCCCGGTCCGCCGAGGGCCTCGGTGGCCGCCGGGGTGAGGGGCCGGGCAGGTCTGAGCGTGGTGATCGGCGTGCTGGCGGCGGCGATCGCGCTGGCGGCGTTGGCCAGTCTGGCCCTCGGCTCGCAGTCGCTGGCGCCCGGTGCGGTCTGGCAGGTGCTGACCGGCGGCGGCAGCGAGGCGGACCGGGCCGTGGTCGAGGGGCTTCGGGTGCCTCGCACCCTGCTCGGCCTGGTCTGCGGTGCGGCGCTCGGGGTGGCCGGGGCGCTCACCCAGGCGCACACCCGCAACCCGTTGGCCGATCCGGGGCTGATCGGCGTGAACGCCGGTGCCTCGCTCGGTGTCGTGGTGGCGATCTCCTACCTGGGCCTGGTCTCGCCCGCGGCCTACGCCTGGTTCGCGGTGCTCGGTGCCGTGGTCGCCGGCGCGGTGGTGATCGGCCTGGCGGCCCGGATCACCATGCTCGAACCGATGACCACCGTGGTGCTGGTCGGCGCGGTGCTCTCGGCGCTGCTCGCCTCGGCGACGTCCGCGGTGGTGCTGCTCGAGGTCGACAGCGCCCGGTCGTTCACCTCGTGGAGCGTCGGTTCGCTGGCCGGCCGCGACCTGTCGGTGGCCGCCGGGATCGCACCGGTGCTGGCCCTCGGGGTGGTGGCCGCGCTGCTCGCGCTGCCCGCGCTGCCGGGTCTGGAACTCGGCGACGAACTGGCCGCGGCGCTCGGCCGCAACCCCGCCCGGGACCGGGTGATCGGTCTGGGCGCCGTGGTGCTGCTCGCCGGCGGTGCCACGGCCGCCTGCGGCACGCTGGGCTTCCTGGGGCTGCTGGCACCGCACCTGGCCAGACGGCTGTGCGGCGCCAGACCGATTGCCACCGTGGGGGTCTCGGCCCTGTGCGGGGCGCTGATCATTCTGCTTGCCGACGTCGTCGGCAGGGTCGTGCTGGTCACCTCGGAGGTGAGCGTGGGCGTGATGCTGGCGATCGTCGGGGCGCCGGTGTTCGTCGTCCTGGCCCGCCAGTTCGACCGTGGCACGGTGGGAGGCGTCGGGGCATGACCGCCACCACGGCCCCACGGCGGGCCCCGGCCGGGCCCACCGCCCCCTCGCCGGCGGCGCTGCGCAGCCGCCGGCTCGCCGTCGCGGTCGTCGGCCTGGCCGTGCTGGTGCTTCTGGTCGTGCTCGACCTGAGCGTGGGGGAGCGCACGCTGCCCCCGGCGGACGTGTTCAGATCGCTTCTGGGACAAGGGGACCCGGCGACCGACCTGTTCGTCCGGCAGTTGCGCGGGCCCCGGGTGGTCGGTGCGGTGGTGGTCGGTCTGTGTCTGGGGCTGTCCGGGGCGATCACCCAGTCGCTGTTACGAAACCCGTTGGCCAGCCCCGACATCATCGGAGTGACGGCCGGTGCGTCCTGCTTGGCCGTGGTCGGTCTGGTGGCCACCTCCTCCGGCTTCGCGCCGAGCACCGGTGGCGTGTCCACCGCCGTGCTCTCGTGTGTCGGTGGCCTGATCGCCGGTGCCGCGGTGGTGTTCCTGGCCTGGCGCAACGGGTTGACCCCGCGCCGGGTGATCCTGGTCGGCCTCGGGGTGAACGCCGGCCTGACCGCGCTGACCTCGTGGTTGCTGCTGCGTGCCGATCTGGCCGATCTCACCTCGGCGATGATCTGGCTGACCGGTTCGCTGAACGGGGTCAGCACCACCACCGTCAGGACGGCCCTGGCGGGCCTGGTGGTGGTCGCGGCGCTGTCGCTGGTGACCGGCCGATGGCTCTCGCTGTTGCGGTTCGGCGAACTGACCGTGCGTTCGCTCGGGGTGCGGCTGTCGGCGGCCCAACTGGTGCAGGCGGTGCTGGCCGTGGTGGCCGCGTCGCTGGCCTGCGCCGTCGCCGGGCCG
>DAIOVT010000026.1:3435-17298 GCA_036758885.1 Kineosporiaceae bacterium | reverse complement strand
CGCCGGCAGGGCGAGCGGGTACCCGGTGCGCAGATCGAACTGCGAACCGTGCAGCCAGCACTCGATGGTGCAGTCGACGACCTCGCCCTCGGCGAGCGAGACGTCGGCGTGCGAGCACTTGTCACCGATGGCGTGCACGCCACCGAACTCGTCGCGGACCACCGCGACGGCGACGCCGTCGAGCACCACCCGGACGGCGCCCGGGTCGGGCAGTTCGGCGAGGCTCACCGCTTTCTGAGCGGTCATGCCGGCTCGGTCTGCGCTCTGCCGCGGTTCAGCTCGTCCTCGATCGAGGCCTCGAGCCGCTCGCCGAGCTCGGGCACGCCGATCTGCTGGAGCAGCTCGGAGAAGAACGCCCGGACCACCAGCCGGCGGGCCTCGTCCTCGGGGATGCCGCGGGAGAGCAGGTAGAAGATCTGCTCGTCGTCGAAGCGTCCGGTGGCGCTGGCGTGACCGGCACCGATGATCTCGCCGGTCTCGATCTCCAGGTTCGGCACCGAGTCGGCGCGGGCGCCGTCGGTGAGCACCAGGTTGCGGTTCAGCTCGTAGGTGTCGGTGCCCTCGGCGGCCGCCCGGATCAGCACGTCGCCGATCCAGACCGCGTGCGCGCCCTCGCCCTGCAGCGCACCCTTGTAGAGCACGTTGCTGCGGCAGTTCGGCACGACGTGGTCGACGAACAGCCGGTTCTCCTGGTGCTGACCGGCGTCGGCGAAGTACAGCCCGAGCAGTTCGACCTCGCCACCGGGACCGGTGAACCGGGCCGACGGGGTGAACCGCACGACGTCGCCGCCGAGGGTGACCACGACGTGCTTGATCCGGGCGTCCCGGCCCAGCCGCACGTAGTGCGCGGACAGGTGCACCGCGTCGTCGTCCCACTCCTGCACGCTGACCACGGTCAGCCGGGCGCCGTCCTGGATGTCGATCTCGACGTTCTCGGCCAGCGTCGCCGACCCGCGGAAGTCGAGGATCACGGTGGCCGAGGAGTTCGGTTCGGCGATCAGCAGCGCGTGCCCGTACTCGAGGCCGCCGCGGCCGGAGATGTTCACCCTGGCCGGTTCGGCGACACTGGCGCCGGCCGGCACGGTGAGCACGAGGGCCCGCTCGAAGCTGGTCCAGGCCTGCGCCGCGACCCGGTCCTCGGGGGTGCCGGCGCGGCCCAGCCGGTCGTCGTCCCGGCCGACCGTCTCGGTGCGGATCGGCTCCGGGGCGTCGACCTCGATCTTGGCCTGGTCACCGGTGGCGACCGCGCCGGCGTGCAGCCCGCGCAGCCGGTCCAGCGGGGTGAACCGCCAGTCCTCCTCGCGGCCGGTCAGGGCGGCGAAGTCGGCGACGTCGAAACTGGCCAGGCGGTCGGCGCGGGACTGGTCGGGCTTGACATGATCGTTCATCAGCCGGGGAGTGCTTCCGGTCTGTGCCGGGGTGCTAGCAGTGGCTGTCATCAGCCGACGGCCCCTTCCATCTGCAGTTCGATGAGGCGGTTGAGTTCGAGCGCGTACTCCATGGGCAGCTCGCGGGCGATCGGCTCGACGAAGCCGCGCACGATCATCGCCATCGCCTCCTCCTCGCTCAGGCCGCGCGACATCAGGTAGAACAGCTGGTCGTCGCTGACCTTGGAGACCGTGGCCTCGTGACCCATCTGGACGTCGTCCTCACGGACGTCGACGTACGGGTAGGTGTCGGAGCGGCTGATCGTGTCGACCAGCAGGGCGTCGCAGCGCACCGTGGACGCCGAGTTGTGGCTGCCCTCGAGCACCTGCACCAGACCCCGGTAGGAGGTACGGCCGCCGCCACGGGCGACCGACTTCGACACGATCGAGGACGACGTGTGCGGTGCCGCGTGCACCATCTTGGCGCCGGCGTCCTGGTGCTGGCCCTCGCCGGCGAAGGCGATCGAGAGCGTCTCGCCCTTGGCGTGCTCGCCGAGCAGGAAGATCGCCGGGTACTTCATGGTCACCTTGGAGCCGATGTTGCCGTCGACCCATTCCATGGTCGCGCCCTGCTGGGCGACCGCACGCTTGGTGACCAGGTTGTAGACGTTGTTCGACCAGTTCTGGATGGTCGTGTACCGGACCCGCGCGTCCTTCTTCACGATGATCTCGACGACCGCCGAGTGCAGCGAATCGGACTTGTAGATCGGCGCGGTGCAGCCCTCGACGTAGTGCACGTAGGAGCCCTCGTCGGCGATGATCAGCGTGCGCTCGAACTGCCCCATGTTCTCGGTGTTGATCCGGAAATAGGCCTGCAGCGGGATCTCGACGTGCACGCCCTTCGGCACGTAGATGAACGAGCCGCCGGACCAGACCGCGGTGTTCAATGCGGCGAACTTGTTGTCGCCCACCGGGATCACCGAGGTGAAGTACTCCTTGAACAGCTCCTCGTGCTCACGCAGGCCGCTGTCGGTGTCGAGGAAGATGACGCCCTGCGCCTCGAGGTCCTCGCGGATCTGGTGGTAGACCACCTCGGACTCGTACTGCGCGGCGACGCCCGCGATCAGGCGCTGCTTCTCGGCCTCGGGAATGCCCAGCCGGTCGTAGGTGCGCTTGATGTCCTCGGGCAGCTCGTCCCACGAGGTGGCCTGCTTCTCGGTGGAGCGCACGAAGTACTTGATGTTGTCGAAGTCGATGCCGGTGAGGTCGCTGCCCCAGTTCGGCATCGGCTTGCGTTCGAACATCCGCAGACCCTTGAGTCGCATGTCGAGCATCCACTGCGGCTCGTTCTTACGGGCCGAGATGTCGCGGACGACGTCCTCGTTCAGGCCACGACGAGCGGTGGCGCCGGCGACATCGGAGTCGGCCCATCCGTACTCGTAGCGTCCCAGCCCCTCGAGCTCGGGGTGCACTGTGCTCATCGGCTCTGCCTCTTCTCCTTCGCGGCGGCGGACGACGTCCACCGGTGCGCGTTCTTCACTCTGGGCTGTGCTGCTGGTGCTGCTGGTGGAGGGGTCACGGCCCCCGCACCCAAGAGGTGCAGCGGCCGATCGTCGTGCTTCATTCCGGGCCGGCCCGATCGCTCGGGACGCTTCCCATGGGTAAGCCTGCCCGGGCGCCCGGCTGGTCGCTCGCCGGCCGGCGCAGTTCGGGGCCCGGGATGTAGGTGGTGCAGACGTGCTCGCCGTGGGCCAGGGTGGCCAGCCGCTGCACGTGCACCCCGATCAGGGTGGTGAACGCCTCGGTCTCGGCCTCGCACAGCTCCGGGAACTCGCGCGCGACATTCTGCACCGGGCAGTGCCCCTGGCACATCTGCAGGCCGCTGGACTCACTCTCGCCGCTCTCACCGAACGGTCCGACCGGGCGGGTGCTGGCCGCGAAGCCGTCGGCGGTGAGCGCCGCGGCCAGGGCCTCGGCCCGGTCCTCAGGAGCGTCCCCGGCGGCCTCGACCGTCTCGCGGTGGCGCTCGACGAGCTCACCGGCCCGCTGCCGGGCGAAACCGCGGACGGCGTCCGGCCCGGCCGCCTCGGCCAGGTAGCGCAGGGCCTGCACGGCGAGATCGTCGTAGGCGCTGCTCATCGCGGCGTGGCCGGCGTCGGTGAGCACGAACGCACGGGCGGGGCGACCCCGGCCGCGGGGCCCCAGCGGGGCGCCCTCCCAGGCGGTGGCCAGACCGGTCGCCTCGAGCAGGTCGAGGTGACGCCGGATACCGGCGGCGGTCATGTTCAGTTGCTCGGCGAGCTCGGCCGCGGTCACCGGGCCGAGTCGCAGGATCTCCCGCGCGACCCGGAGCCGGCCAGGATGCCGGTCCGGAGCGGTTATTTCCACGTCGCGATTATTGCGTAATTCCCGGTGTGGGCCAACCGGCCGTCTCAGACTGCGACACGTCACACAGTCCCGACAGGCGACTCGCCCGCATCGCGACGGCCGGGTTCGGCCCGACCGAGATGCCAGCGCGGCCCACAGTTCCTAGACTGCCCAGGTGTCATCCGATCCCCCCGCCGCCGTCGAGGTCGACAGCCTCACCGTCCGTTACGGGCAACGAGACGTGGTGCAGCATGCCGTCTGGCGGGCCGAACGTGGCCGGGTCACCGCGCTGCTCGGACCGAACGGGGCCGGCAAGACCACCACGGTCGAGTGTTGCGCGGGCCTGCGCCGGCCGACGTCGGGCGCGGTCCGGGTGCTCGGTACCGACCCGGCGAGTGCCGGGGCCGAGCACCGGGCGCGGGTCGGGGTGATGCTGCAGGACGGCGGGCTGCCGACCAGCGCCCGCGCCGGGGACGTGCTCAACCATGTGGCATCCCTGCACGCGGCGCCGCTCGATCCGGGCACCCTGCTCGACCTGTTGGGCCTGACCGAACACACCCGCTCCGTCGTCCGGCGGCTCTCCGGCGGGCAGCGGCAGCGGCTGGCGATGGCGCTGGCCCTGGTCGGCCGCCCCGAACTGGTCTTCCTCGACGAGCCCACCGCCGGCCTGGACCCGCAGGCCCGGCACGCGGTGTGGGACCTGGTGCGGGCCGCCCGCAGCAGCGGCGTGAGCGTGGTGCTGACCACCCACGCCATGGACGAGGCCGAGCGTCTCGCCGACCGGATCGTGGTGATGAGCCACGGCCAGGTGGTCGCCGACGACACCCCGGCGGCACTCACCGAGGGCGGCCGGCGTAGCCTGGAGACGGTGTTCCTGGAACTGACCGGGAGCCAGGTGCGATGAGCCGGTCCCACCAGGCACCGGACTCCCCCGGACTGCCCGACCTGACCCCCGCCGCCGCACCCGCGGCCCCCGCGCACCGGGTGCTCTCCCAGGCCCGGTTCGACGCCACGGTGATGATGCGCAACGGCGAACAACTGCTGCTCACCCTGGTGCTGCCGGCACTGCTGCTGATCGGACTGTCCCGGATCAGCTTCCCCGACCTGACCGGCTACCCGACCGAGGCACCGTTGGCGGCCGGCCGCCGGATCGACGTGATCGCTCCCGGGGTGCTCGCCCTCGCGGTGATGTCGGCCGCCTTCACCGGGCAGGCGATCGGTACCGGGTTCGACCGCCGCAACGGCGTGCTCCGACTGCTCGCCACCACACCGCTGGGCCGTGGCGGTCTGCTGGCCGGCCGGGTGCTCGCGGTGCTGCTGGTCGAGCTGATCCAGATCGTGGTGCTCGGTGGGCTCGCGTTGGCACTCGGCTGGCGCCCCGCGGCGACCGGTCTGCTCTGGGCGGTCCCCGTTCTGGCTCTCGGCACCGCGGCGTTCGTCGCCCTTGGGCTGTTGCTCGCCGGTCTGCTCCGCGCCGAGACGGTACTGGCCGCGGCGAACCTGATCTGGGTGCTGCTGGTCGCCGGCGGCGGCGTGGTGCTGCCGGCCGCGGTGCTCGGCGGCGGCAGGGCCGAGGGGCTGATCTCACTACTGCCCTCGGCCGCGCTCGGCGAGGCGATGCGGACGGCGTCCATCACCGGCTCGCCCGATCTTCCGGCGCTCGCGGTGCTGACCGGTTGGGCGGTGCTGGCGACGGTCGCCGTCTCCCGCTGGTTCCGCTGGGACTGACCACCCGCTGCGTTCGGGGCCGTGCCGGGGTGTGTGGGCCGGGGTGTGGGTGAGCGCGCTTCGGGCGCCGGCTCGCGCCGGCTCGTGAGGCCGGTCCGGAGCGGGTGTGGCTCAGCCCAGGCCGAGCAGGCCGAGCGGGAAGCTGATCGGCACGAAGACGTCGACCGCGACCGCGACGAAGAGCACCGTCAGGTAGCTGATCGACATGTGGAACAGTCGCATCGGGGCCAGCTTCTGCTTGGTGGCACCGGTGATCGCGACGTCCACCGCGGCGCGCTTGGCCCGGTTCAGCAGCTTCTGCGCCTCGACCAGGAAGGCCGCACCGGCGGCAGCGGCGATCACCGCGTAGAGCACCCCGGTGGCGGGCGCCAGCAGCAGCGACATGGCGACCATCGCCCAGCTGTAGCCGACGATGTTGCGGCCCACCCGCACGTCGTCCGCGACCACCGGGAGCATCGGCACGTTGGGGCCTGGTAGTCGCGGCGGAACCGCATCGACAACGGCCAGTAGTGCGGCGGCGTCCAGAGGAAGATCACGAAGAAGAGCACGAACGGCTCCCAGGACAGGCTGTCCCGCACCGCTGCCCAGCCGATCAGCACCGGCATACAGCCGGCCAGTCCGCCCCAGACGATGTTCTGCGGCGTCCGGCGCTTGAGCACCATCGTGTAGACGACCACGTAGAACGCGATCGCGCCCAGGGCAAGCATCGCCGAGAGCACGTTCACCGTCAGCGCGAGCTGCGCCACCGCGATCGCACCGAGGGCGAAGGCGAAGACCAGCGCCGCTCGCGGGGTGATCCGGCCGGTGACCAGCGGGCGGTTCGCCGTCCGGTTCATCACCACGTCGATGTCGCGGTCCAGGTACATGTTGAACGCGTTGGCGCTGCCCGCGGCCAACGAACCACCGATCAGCGTGTAGAGCACGGTCAGCAGCGACGGCATGCCGTGCGCCGCGAGGATCATGGTCGGCACCGTCGAGACGAGGAGCAGCTCAACGACACGAGGCTTGGTCAGCGCCAGGTACGCGCTGAAACGCTCCCGCCAGGTCTCTGCTCGCCGTCCGATCCCGATGCCACCGTCCAACCGCGGACGCGGATCGAGGGTGGTCACAGGCTCCTCCAGTCTTCCCGGTGGCCAAAGCACGTGGTTCCGGCGGACCGCAGTCTCGGGCGGGCGGGCGCGCGGCAGGCCCAACTGTACGCGGCCGATGCCGACCCGCGTGGCACCGGGTCGTGGTGATCCGACAGACAACCGACAGACAACCGGCAGGCGACCTACGGACAACCGGTCCGCGACGCCGGGGAGGGACGTGCAGTGGGTGCCGGGAGCCTCGAGCCGACCCGGGGCACGCCCGGAGGCGGTGGATGGTGTTCGCGCGGTTATAGGCTCGGGTCGGACCCACCGCCGCTCGATCCACTGCGTGTCGCCGCGCAGCTCGGGCCGCCCGTCGGGCCTGCGGGAATCGAGGATGATCACCCGAACGCTGTACGCGAAGAGACGCTGGGGGAACAACCGCGCAAGCACGACGCTGTTGCCGGAAAGGTCGGGAAACCGAACCGCGCCCCCGTTCGTTCGCCGTGATCGTTCGTCCTGACCGTTGTCGGATCGTTCGAAGGACTGCCGTGACCTCTGCAACCCGCCCCTCGGGGCTCGCCGCTTCGCTGGACTGGACAGACACCGACCGCCGAGCCGTGGACAACTCCCGCGTGCTGGCCATGGACGCCGTGCAGAAGGCGGGGAACGGGCATCCCGGCTCGGCCATGAGCCTGGCCCCGGTGGCCTACCTGCTCTACCAGAAGGTGATGAACGGCGACCCGGCCGACCCGCACTGGCTGGGCCGGGACCGGTTCGTGCTCTCCTGCGGCCATTCCAGCCTGACCCAGTACGTGCAGCTGTACCTCGGCGGGTACGGCCTCGAACTCGCCGACCTGCAGGCGCTGCGCACCTGGGGTTCGCGCACCCCGGCGCACCCCGAGGTCGGCCACACCCCCGGCGTCGAGATCACCACCGGCCCGCTCGGTTCCGGGCTGGCCACCGCGGTGGGTATGGCCTACGCGGCCCGCCGGGACCGCGGTGTCTTCGACCCGCAGGCGCCGGCCGGGCAGAGCCCGTTCGACCACACGGTCTGGGTCCTCGCCTCCGACGGTGACCTCGAGGAGGGCGTCACCAGTGAGGCCAGCTCGCTGGCCGGTCATCAGCAGCTGGAGAACCTGGTGGTGATCTACGACCAGAACCGGATCTCGATCGAGGACGACACCATGGTCGCCTTCAGCGAGGACGTCGCGAAGCGGTACGAGGCCTACGGCTGGTACGTGCAGACCGTCGACTGGACCAACGGCCACGGGCCGCAGGCCGGTCACGAGGGCGAGTACCACGAGGACGTTCCGGCCCTGTACGAGGCGATCCGCAACGCCGAGGCCGAGACCGGGCGGCCCTCGCTGATCCTGCTCAGGTCGATCATCGCCTGGCCCGCCCCGAACCTGCAGAACACCGGCAAGTCGCACGGTTCGGCGCTCGGCGAGCCCGAGGTGTGGGCCACCAAGGAGATCCTCGGCTTCGACCCCGAGCAGCAGTTCGAGGTCGACGAGGCGGCGCTGGCCCGATCCCGGGAACTGATCGGCCGCGGCGCCGCGGCGCACGCCGAGTGGGAGCAGGGCTACCAGGCCTGGCGTGCGGCGAACCCGGAGCGCGCGGCGCTGTACGACCGGGTCAGCGCTCACGAACTGCCCGAGGGCTGGACCGAGAGGCTGCCGAGTTTCGAGGCCGGCAAGCCGGTGGCCACCCGTAAGGCCTCAGGTGCCGTGCTGAACGCGATCAAGGACGTGCTGCCCGAGCTGTGGGGCGGTTCGGCCGACCTCGCCGAGAGCAACAACACCACCCTCGAGGGCGAGCGTTCGTTCCTGCCTGCGAGCATCACCACCAGGAGCTGGGGGCAGGGCGACCCCTACGGCCGGGTGCTGCACTTCGGCATCCGCGAGCACGCCAGCGGATCGATCATGAACGGCATCGCGCTCGACGGCCTGTCCCGGGTCTACGGCGGTGCCTTCCTGGTGTTCAGCGACTACATGCGGGCCGCCGTCCGGCTGGCCGCGCTGATGAAGCTGCCGGTCACCTACGTCTGGACGCACGACTCGATCGGTCTGGGTGAGGACGGCGCCACCCATCAGCCGATCGAGCAGATCCCGTCGCTGCGGCTGATGCCCGGGCTGGACGTCGTCCGGCCGGCCGATGCGAACGAGACCGCCTGGGCCTGGCGGACGATCCTGGAGCACCACGACCGTCCGGCGGCGCTGTGCCTGACCCGTCAGGACGTGCCCACCATGGACCCGGCCGGCGCGGCCGGCGTGCCCAGGGGCGGCTACGTGCTGCTGGAGGCGAGCGACGCCGCCGGAACCGAGGTCACCCCCGCGGTGATCCTGATCGGTACCGGGTCGGAGGTGCAGCTGGCGGTGGCGGCACGCGAGCAGCTGCAGGCCGACGGCATCGCCACCCGGGTGGTCTCGATGCCCTGCGTCGAGTGGTTCCGCGAGCAGGACGACGCCTACCGGGAGAGCGTGCTGCCGGCCGCGGTACGCGCCCGGGTCAGCGTCGAGGCGTCCGTCGGCGCGTCCTGGCACGAGTTCGTCGGCACCGAGGGACGCGTCGTCTCCCTGGAGCACTTCGGCGCCTCGGCCGACTACAAGCGACTGTTCACCGAGTTCGGGTTCACCCCTGAGGCGGTCGCCGCCGCCGCCAGGGAGAGCCTGGCCCGGACCCGGAACTGACCGGACCCTGAACTGAATCCGCACCGATCGGAGAGATCACGATGAGCATTCCCGCACCAGTCGCCGCGTTGACCGCGGCCGGTGTGTCCATCTGGCTGGACGACCTGAGCCGAGAACTGATCGAGGACGGCACGTTGGCCGCGCTGATCGCCGACATGGGCGTCCGCGGCATCACCACCAACCCGACCATCTTCGCCACCGCCCTGGCCAAGGGTGAGCGTTACACCGAGCAGGTGCGCGCCCTGGCCGGGCGCGGCGCCGATGTCGACACCGCGGTCTTCGAGATCACCACGGACGACGTCCGGTCCGCCTGCGACCTGATGCGTCCGGTCTACGAGCGCACTGCCGGCCTGGACGGGCGGGTCTCGATCGAGGTCGACCCGCGGCTCGCCCACCAGGAGGCGCCGACCGTCGAGCAGGCCAAGAAGCTGTGGACGACGGTTGACCGGCCGAACGCGATGATCAAGATCCCGGCGACCCTCGAGGGGCTGCCGGCGATCACCGCGGTGCTGGCCGAGGGGATCAGCGTCAACGTCACCCTGATCTTCAGCCTGGACCGGTACGAGGCCGTTCTCGAGGCGTGGCTGACCGGCCTGGAGCAGGCCCGCGCCGCCGGCAAGGATCTGTCCACGATCCGCTCGGTCGCCTCGTTCTTCGTCTCCCGGGTGGACACCGAGATCGACGCCCGGCTGGACGGCACCGGCACCCCCGAGGCCAGTGCGCTCAAGGGCAAGGCCGCGGTCGCCAACGCACGGCTGGCCTACCAGGTCTTCGAGGAGACGATCGCCTCGGACCGCTGGCAGCAGCTGGCCGCCGCGGGCGCGGTACCGCAGCGTCCGTTGTGGGCCTCCACCGGGGTGAAGAACCCCAGCTACCCGGACACCCTCTACGTCACCGAACTGGTCGCTGCGGACACGGTGAACACCATGCCGGGCAAGACCCTCGACGCCCTGGCCGACCACGGCGAGGTCACCGGCGACACGGTGACCGGCAACTACGCGGACGCCGCCAGGGTGATGGCCCTGCTGGCCGAGGCGGGCATCAACTACGACGACGTGGTCGAGGTGCTGGAGCGCGAGGGGGTGGACAAGTTCGAGAAGAGCTGGACCGAGCTGCTCGCCACGGTCTCCGACGAACTGGCCCGGGCCGCGGCGCTGTCCGGCGAGGAGGAGATCGGTCAGTGAGCCCCGCTGCCGTCACCCCCACCGTCAACCCGCTGCGCGACGAACGCGACAAACGCCTGCCCCGGATCGCCGGGCCGTGCGGCATGGTGTTGTTCGGCGTCACCGGCGACCTGGCCCGCAAGAAGCTGATGCCGGCCATCTACGACCTGGCCCACCGCGGTCTGCTGCCACCCGGTTTCGCCCTGGTCGGTTTCGCCCGCCGCTCCTACTCCGACGAGGACTTCGCCGAAGTGGTGCACGACTCGGTGCGCCAGTACGCGCGCACACCGTTCCGTGAACCGGTCTGGCGCCAGCTGGCCCAGGGCTTCCGATTCGTGCCCGGCGACTTCGCCGACGACGCGGCGTTCGACCTGCTGGCCGAGACCGTGGCCGAACTCGAGGCGCACCGAGGCTCCGGCGGCAACACCGCGTTCTACATGTCGATCCCGCCGAAGTTCTTCCCGGTCGTCACCCAGCAGCTGGCCCGGTCGGGCCTGGCCAAGGCCGGCCCCGGACAGTGGCGCCGGGTGGTGATCGAGAAGCCGTTCGGCCACGACCTCGAGTCGGCACAGGAGCTGGACGACGTGGTCGAGTCGGTGTTCCCGCCCGACTCGGTCTTCCGGATCGACCACTACCTGGGCAAGGAGACGGTGCAGAACCTGTTGGCGGTGCGATTCGCCAACGAACTCTTCGAGCCGATCTGGAACGCGAACTTCGTCGACCACGTGCAGATCACCATGGCCGAGGACATCGGCATCGGCAGCCGGGCCGGCTACTACGACGGCATCGGCGCCGCCCGCGACGTGATCCAGAACCACCTGATGCAGCTGCTGGCGCTGACCGCGATGGAGGAGCCGGTCTCCTTCGAGGCTCACGACCTGCGCGCCGAGAAGGTAAAGGTGCTCTCCGCCGTCCGGCTGCCCCGTGACCTGGCCAAGCACACCGCGCGCGGTCAGTACGCCGGGGGCTGGCAGGGCAGCGAGCAGGTGATCGGGTACCTCGAGGAGGAGGGTGTGCCGGCGAACTCGGGCACCGAGACCTTCGCCGCGATCAGGGTCGACATCGACAACTGGCGCTGGGCCGGGGTGCCGTTCTACCTGCGCACCGGAAAGCGCCTGGGACGGCGCGTCTCCGAGATCGCGGTGGTGTTCAAGCGCCCCCCGCACCTGCCGTTCGAGCACACCGCCACCGAGGAGCTGGGCAGCAACGCGCTGGTGATCCGGATCCAGCCGGACGAGGGCATGACCATCCGGTTCGGCTCCAAGGTGCCGGGCACGGCGATGGAGGTCCGCGACGTCACCATGGACTTCAGCTACGGCCAGGCCTTCACCGAGGCGTCCCCGGAGGCCTACGAGCGGTTGATCCTCGACGTCCTGCTCGGTGATCCACCGCTGTTCCCGCAGGCCGAGGAGGTGGAGCTGTCCTGGCGGATCCTCGACCCGGTGCTGAAGCACTGGGCCTCGCGGGGTACCCCGGAGCAGTACGACTCGGGCAGCTGGGGTCCGGAGTCGGCGATGCAGATGATGGCCAGGGACGGCCGGCAGTGGAGGCGGCCATGATCATCGACCTGCCCGCGACCAACACCTCGTCGGTCTCGAAGAAGATGGTCGATCTGCGGGAGAAGGGCGGCGCGAACGCGCTCGGCCGGGTGCTCACGCTGATCGTCGTGGCCGAGGACGGCGCCGCCGAGGAGGCCATCGACGACGCCAACGCGGCCAGCCGGGAGCACCCCTGCCGGGTGATCACCGTGGTTCGCGGCGGCCGTCGTGGGGCGAGCCGGCTGGACGCCCAGATCAGGGTGGGCGGTGACGCCGGCGCCAGCGAGGTGATCGTGATGCGGCTGTACGGGCCGCTGGCCGATCACGCCGACAGCGTCGTGGTACCGCTGCTGCTGCCGGACGCACCGGTGGTGGTCTGGTGGCCCGGCCCGGCACCCGCCGATCCCGCGGCCGACCCGATCGGGGCGATGGGCCAGCGCCGGATCACCGACGCCGAACTCGCCGCCCGTCCGGTCGCCTCGCTCGACCAGCGCAGCGCGCATCACTCCCCCGGTGACACCGATCTGGCCTGGAGCCGGATCACGCTGTGGCGCGGTCTGCTGGCGGCGGCCCTCGACCAGGCCCCCTACCAACCGGTGCAGCGGGCCGTGGTGCATGCCGGGTCCGACTCCCCCAGCGGAGACCTGATGGCTGCCTGGTTGCACCTGACCCTGAGGTGCCCGGTGCGCCGGGTGAAGGAGAAGGCGGGCACCGGACTCACCTCGGTGGTGCTGGAACGCGCCGCCGGTCCGGTCTCGCTGACCCGCACCGACGGCAAGGTGGCCTCGCTTACCCAGCCCGGGCAGCCCGAGCGCAGGATCGCCCTGACACCCCGGCAGAACCGGGACTGCCTGGCCGAGGAACTGCGCCGCCTGGACCCCGACGACATCTACGGCGAGGTCGTGGTCAAGGGCCTGCCCCGGTTGCGCAGTGACAAGAACACCACCGCCGCACCCGCCAGGAGGACGCCGGCCAAGGCCGCAACCACGAAGGCAGCGACCACGAAGGCCGTTGCCAAAAAGACGGCGACCGCTGCCACGAAGACGGCTGTAGGGAAGAGCGCTGCAAAGAAGAGCGCGACCAAGCGGACCGCCGCGAGGAGGACGACGGCGTGAGCGCCGAGCCGCGGGTCGTCGTCCACGCCGACGCCGACCAACTGGTGAAGGCGACCGCCGCCCGGCTGATCACGGCCCTGGTGGACGCCGCTTCGTCACGCGAGCAGGTGCATCTGGTGCTCACCGGCGGCGGCGCCGGGATCGGGGTGCTGGCGGCGGTGGCCGCGGACCCGGCCCGGGACGCCGTCGCCTGGGACCGGGTGCAGATCTGGTGGGGCGACGAGCGTTACCTGCCCGAGGGCGATGCGGATCGCAACGCCACCCAGGCCTGGGACGCGCTGCTCACCCTGGTGCCGGTGCCGGCCGGGAACGTGCACGAGATGCCCGCCTCGGACGCCGGCTTCGGCAGCGACGTCGAGGCGGCCGCCACCTCGCACGCCGCTGACCTGGCGACCTTCGCAGAGCCGGACGACGCCTCCGCCCCTGCCGCCCCGGTCTTCGACGTGCTGCTGCTCGGGGTGGGGCCGGACGGTCACATCGCCTCGCTCTTCCCCGGGCACCCGATGTCGCGGGTGCAGGACCGGACCGTGGTCGGCGTCCGGGAGAGTCCGAAGCCGCCGCCCGAGCGGATCTCGATGACCGTGCCGGTGATCCAGAACGCACGCCAGGTGTGGCTGGTCGCCGCCGGCGCCGAGAAGGCCGCCGCGGTGGCCCGCGGGGTGTCCGGCGACGCGGACACCCCGGCCGCCTGGGGCCGCGGTCGCGAGGTCACCCTGTGGTTGCTCGACGGGTCAGCGGCGAGCGACCTCACCGAGCGCTGACCAGAACGAGCGCTGACCAGAACGAGCGCTGACCAGAACGAGCGCTGACCAGAACGAGCGC
>DAIOVT010000026.1:0-3335 GCA_036758885.1 Kineosporiaceae bacterium | reverse complement strand
TGAGCAGAACGAGAGTGGGCGGTGAAGGCAACGCCTTCACCGCCCACTGCTGGTTCGGTACCTGTTCGGGCCGAATACCTAGCGGATGATCTGCCGGTTCCGCAGGGACTCGAGGGCCTCCGCGAGGATCGCCTCGCCGTCGGCGTCGCTGCGCCGCTCCTTCACATAGGCGAGGTGGGTCTTGTACGGCTCGTTCTTGGGAGCCGAGGGAGGATTCTCCGGGTCCTGTCCGGCCGGGAAACCGCAGCGCGGGCAGTCCCACACCTCGGGCGGGGTCACCCCGACCTCTTCGGAGAAGCTGGGCTGGGTCTGATGTCCGTTGGCGCACCAGTAGGAAACCCGGAAGCGAGGAGCCGCGTCACCGCGTTCCGCCTCTCCCATCGGTCCTGCGCCGACACGACTCCCCCGAATGGCGTTGCCACTGGCCACCGATCGATGCCCCTTCGTTCGAGCGGCTGAGCCGCGAGTCAGGAATGGTTCCGTCGGATCCTGGTTCGAGTCGGATCCTGGTTCGGGCGCCGCCGGGTCCGGGGACCCGGGCCGTCACCCGAGGCTTACTGCGCGAACCTCTCGAGGACGCCGAGCATCACGATCGACACGGTCCAGACCGATGCGATCACCACGGTGAACCGGTTGAGGTTGCGCTCGGCGACGCCGCTGGAACCCAGCGCGGCACCGCCGCCACCGCCGAACATGTCCGACAGGCCGCCACCCCGCCCCTTGTGCATCAGGATCAGCACGGTGAGGAACAGGCTGGTGAGCAGGAGGAGCGCCTGAAGAACGATACGAACCGCGGTCATGCCGACAGCCTAACCCAGCGTCCGTACAGCTTCGGCCAGCCGCTGACAAGAGTGTCCGACCGGCGAATACCGGCTGCGGCTCAGGCCGTCACGTGCGACTTGTAACGCACGATCGAGGAGAAGTCCGCCGGGTCCAGGCAGGCACCGCCGACCAGGGCACCGTCGACGTCCTTCTCGGCCATGATCGCGGCGACGTTGTTCGGCTTCACCGAGCCGCCGTAGAGCACCCGGACGCCGCTGGCCAGGTCTGCCGAGTAGAGCTGGGCGAGCCGCTCCCGGATCGCCGAGCAGACCTCCTGGGCGTCGGCGGGGGTGGCCACCTCGCCGGTGCCGATCGCCCAGACCGGTTCGTAGGCGACCACGATCGAGGCGACCTGCTCGGCCGGCACCCCGTCGAGGGCGCCGTCCAACTGGGCGAGGGTGTGCTCGACCTGACGGCCCTCCTGGCGCACCTCGAGCGGCTCGCCGACGCACAGGATCGGGGTCAGCTCGTGCCGGTAGGCGGCCTTGACCTTGGCGTTGATCAGGGGCTCGTCCTCGTGGTGGTACTGCCGGCGCTCGCTGTGCCCGATCGCCACGTAGGTGCACTTGAGCTTGGCCAGGAACGCCCCGGAGATCTCCCCGGTGTAGGCGCCGGAGTCGTGCTGGGAGAGGTCCTGGGCGCCGTACCTGATCAGCAGCTGGTCGCCCTCGACCAGGGTCTGCACCGAGCGCAGATCGGTGAACGGCGGCAGCACCGCGACCTCGACCGAGTCGTAGTCGTGCTTGGCGTCGCCGAGCGTCCAGGCCAGCTTCTGCACCAGGTGGGTGGCCTGCTGGTGGTCCATGTTCATCTTCCAGTTGCCCGCCATCAGCGGGGTACGGGTGCTCGCCATCGTGGCCTCGGCTCCTCAGCGGTCGGGTCAGCGGTCGGGTCGGGTTTCGTTCGTGGATGTCTCAGGTGGGCTGACTCAGGTGGGTCTGGCGCCCGTCAGTCCAGGATCGCGATACCCGGCAGCGTCTTGCCCTCGAGGTACTCCAGCGAGGCGCCGCCGCCGGTGGAGATGTGGCCGAAGGCCTGCTCGTCGAAACCGAGCAGCCGGACGGCGGCCGCAGAGTCGCCGCCGCCGACGACGCTGAAGGCCGGGCTGTCGATCAGGGCCTGGGCCACGGTGCGGGTGCCGTTGCTGTACGGCGCCATCTCGAAGACCCCCATCGGACCGTTCCAGAAGACGGTCCGGGCGTCGGCCAGCTTGGCGGCGAACAACGCGGCCGACTCCGGGCCGATGTCCAACCCCATCCGGTCGGCCGGGATCGCGTCGGCGGCGACGACGTCGTGGTCGGCGTCGGCGTCGAAGGCGGTGGCCGCCACGATGTCGACCGGCAGCACCACCTCGACGCCGCGTTCGGCAGCCGTGGTCAGGTAACCCTTCACCGTGTCGATCTGGTCGGCCTCCAGCAACGAGCCGCCCACCTCGTGCCCCTGCGCGGCGAGGAAGGTGAACACCATGCCACCACCGATCAGCAACCGGTCGGCGGTGTTCAGCAGGTTGGCGATGACGCCGAGCTTGTCGCTGACCTTCGAGCCGCCCAGCACCACCGCGTAGGGGCGCTCGGGGTGCTCGGTGAGTCGCTTGAGCACCTCGACCTCGGTCAGCACCAGCCCGCCGGCGGCGTGCGGCAGCCGCTGGGCGACGTCGTACACGCTCGCCTGCTTGCGGTGCACCACGCCGAATCCGTCGGAGACGAAGACATCGGCGAGGGCGGCCAGTTCGTCGGCGAACGCGCCGCGCTCGGCGTCGTCCTTGCTGGTCTCCCCCGGGTTGAACCTGATGTTCTCGAGCACGGCGACCTGACCGTCCTCGAGAGCCGCGACCGTGGCCTTGGCGGAGTCGCCCACCGTGTCGGTGGCGAAGGCGACCGGTGCCTCGAGCAGTTCACCGAGCCGGGCGGCCACCGGGCGCAGCGAGTACTTCTCCTCCGGGGCGCCCTTCGGCCGGCCCAGGTGGGCGATCACGATCACCCGGGCACCGGCGCCGGTCAGCCGTTCGATGGTCGGCACCGAGGCACGGATGCGTCCGTCGTCGGTGATCGTGGTGCCGGACAACGGCACGTTCAGGTCCGAGCGCACCAGTACGCGCTTGCCGCGCAGGTCGCCGAGATCGTCGATGGTCTTCACGGACGCCGCTCCCAGGGTCGAGACAGGTCAAGAGATACAGGTCGAGAGATACGGAAGAGCCGAGGGGCCGGCCCCGAGGGATGTCGCTCAGGGTCGGCCCCGCGGAGGTGGAACCAAGAGTGCTCGACGGGTCAGGCGCCGACGATCTTGGTCAGGTCGATGAGGCGGTTCGAGTAGCCCCACTCGTTGTCGTACCAACCGACGATCTTGGCCTGGTCACCCTGAACGGTGGTCAGACCCGCGTCGAAGGTGCAGGACGCCGGGCTGGTCACGATGTCGGCGGAGACGATCGGGTCCTCGGTGTAGGTCAGGTAGCCCTTCAGGGCGCCCTCGGACGCCTGCTTGAACGCGGCGTTGACCTCTTCCTTGGTGGTCTC
>DAIOVT010000025.1:0-17300 GCA_036758885.1 Kineosporiaceae bacterium | reverse complement strand
AAGCACACATGCGTCAGGGCGAGAAGCTGCAGGTGACCCGCGCGCACGTTTCGTCACCGAGAAGGCCCTCGTCGTCCCCAATGCTGTTCTGCACGTCGCTCGCAGCGCACATGCTCTTGGGCGATTGCCCCCCGGCCGCTGCGGCGGTCCAAGCGGGTCAGGCGTCGACATGACCAACATCGCGGACGATTTCTTCTGCATCGTCCTCGATGAGCACACCGGTTGGCCCCGGGCGGCGCCGAAGGTGGCCTCGGTCGGGCTGGCCTCGGGGCTGTTGGCCGAACTCGTTGTCGCGGGCTACGCGGTGATCGACGAGAACGGAATTCACGCGCGCAACGTGCAACCGCCCGACGAGCCTCTCGCCCGGCAGGTGCACGAGATCCTGCTCGGCCGTCCACAGCATCGCGACATCGGCATCTGGCTCAGCTATCTCGCCCAGGACGCCTTCGACGACATCGGCGAACGGCTCACTGCGCAGGGTGTCGTCGCGCCGGTACGCAAACGCCGGTTGACCGGTTCGCGAACCGTCTACATGCCGCAAGACCTGAATGCCTTCGCCTGGCCCGGCGTGCGCATCGCGGGGGATCTGACCCGGGCCGACGCGATCACCCTGGCCGACCTGACCTGTGTCGGGATCGCGGCCGCGACCGGTTCGGTGAACTTCCTGCTCTGGGACGAGGACCTGCATGTCAGCGCCCGTGCGGCGGTGCCGTCGGCCCTGGCCCGATTACCCCAGCCGGTGATCACCCTGCTGGCCCGAACCGAGACCGCGGTCGCCGACGCGGTGCTGACCAGTCGTAACTGATCCCCCGAAGCCTTCCCCGAGGAGAAGCTGATGCCCCGACCGATCTCTGATCTGCCCGACGACGACATCACCCGGGCGCTTGCCCGAAATCGTCTGGGCGTCCCGAGCGTGGTCTTCTTCGTGATGTCCGCCGCTGCCCCGTTCACCGCGGTCGGCGGCCTGGTCACCACGGCCTACGCGGTAACCGGTCTGACGGCGATTCCGGTCGCCTTCGTGGTGGTCGGCGCGGCACTCGCACTGTTCTCGGTGGGCTACGTGGCGATGGGTCGCTATCTGCCGCACGCGGGCGCCTTCTACGCCTACATCAGCCACGGTCTCGGAAAGAGCGCCGGCGTCGGAGCCGCCTGGCTCGCCCTGGTCGCGTACAACTGCTTGCAGATCGCTCTCTACGGCGGGGTGGGGGTCGCCGCCTCGCCCCTGATCGAGCAGTTCTTCAGCATCAGACTGGCCTGGTGGGTCTACGCGCTCATCGCCTGGGCGCTGGTGGCCGGCCTGGGTGTGCTGCGCGTCGACCTGAACGGCAGCGTGCTCGCGGTGCTGCTCACCGCCGAGATCGTCATTCTGGTGATCTACGACTTCGTCTTCGTCACCCAGCCGCACGGGGGCTCGATCGACTTCTCCACGCTGTCGCCCTCAGGGATGTTCGCTCCCGGTGCCACCGCACTGCTGGCGATAGTGGTGCTCGCCTTCAGCGGGTTCGAATCCTCGGTGGTCTTCTCGGAGGAGTCGAAGAACCCGCGCCGGACGATCCCGCTGGCGACCTTCACCGCAATTCTGCTGATCGTCGTCCTGTACGGGCTGAGCTCCTGGGCGATGGCGGTGGCCGCAGGCAGCGACAACATCGTCGATGTCGCTCGTGAGCAAGAGATCGGCACCATGTTCGGTCTCGCCGCCGAGAGGCTGGGTGGATTCTGGGGCGACCTCGGCAGCGTTCTGTTCCTGACCTCGATGCTCGCCGCGCTGATCTCCTTCCACAACACCATCTCCCGGTACGTGTTCGCGCTCGGCCGCGAAGGTGTGCTGCCGTCCTTCCTCGGCGGGACGTCTCCCTCCGGTGCGCCGCGGGCAGGGTCCCTGACGCAGAGCGTGATCGCTCTGGTGGTCATTCTGATCTACGCGATCGGTGGACTCGATCCGTTGGTCGGGCTCTTCTACACCGTCGGCACCAGCGGAGGTTACGGGCTGCTCATTCTGATCGCCTGGACCTCGTACGCGGTGTACGGCTACTTCCGCCGCAATCCCCAGCCGGAATCCGCTTGGCGGGTGACGGTGCTGCCGTTGCTGGCGGTCGTGGTGATGAGTCTGATGTTCGTGTTGGCGACGCTGAACTTCGCGACCATGCTCGGGGTGCCTGACAGCGACCCGCTGAGGTGGGGTGTGCCGGCCGCCTACGTGGTGATCGGGGTGCTCGGCACGCTGTACGGCGCGCGGCTGCGCAGTTCCCGGCCGAGGGTCTACGCGGCCATCGGCATGGGAGCCAAGAGCAACACGATCACGCTTCCCGACTCCACCAGCAGGACTCGTCACCGATGACCGATCCGGACGCCCCCGGCAACGACGTAACCACCTGGGCGGCAACCGGTTCTGATGTCGCGGCACGGCTCCGGCTGGCGGCTGCCGCGGAAGGTCCCCGGCTCGGCACGGTGATCAATCAGGGCTTCGCCGAGGACCCGGTCAACCACTGGGTGGTGCCCGACCCGGCGGACTGGCCCACGGTGCTCGATCCGTTCTTCGGCGTGATCGCCGAGGAGGCGGCGGTGGGTGCTGGGGCGGTCTACGTGCTCGGGGACGACGACGCGGTGGCGGTCTGGTTCGACGTCACCGAGCCGCCGGGCGAGCTTCCCGCAGAGCCCCCTGCCGAAATGGCGCAGCTGTGCGGGCGCTGGACGGCGAACTTCCACACGCTGTCCCACGTGTTGCACGATGCCGAGCCGGCGTCGCCGCCGCATCACCGTCTGGAGTTCCTGGTCGTCCGGGAAGGCATGCGGGGCAAGGGAATCGGGCCGAGAGTCATGGCCGCGCACCACGCCCTGCTGGACGCCGCGGGGCTACCGGCCTATCTGAACGCGACGAACTGGGACAGTTATCGGTTCTATCTACGGAACGGGTACCGGTTGCTCGATTCAGGACCGGTGGCGTTGCCGGACGGTCCGCAGATCTGGCCGATGTGGCGAGACCCGGGGAGCACGCCCGGAATCAGCGCGAAATAACTGCACGCTTCGGTCGGGGCGAGTGTCCGCGCGAACGCCGGCAGTTTGTTCGTTCCGGTCATTTCTGTGATCGGAAGGCAACTCTCTGCATCGGATTCCTGAGGCGTATAGGGAGTTGTATCGCGGGCTATGGGACTGCAGGTCACCTGATGCTCACGTCCGGTGATTAATGTGCTGGCTGTCCAGGGCGGGGCGGAGAATATGGCCGGGCTATTTCGGCAATAGTCAGAAGTTGCCGGCGGAACGAGCCGATAATTGGAGCCGGTCGAGCAGGCCCGGCGGAGGCGGTGTCTGCGGGATGCCCTGGGAGACCTGCTTTCGTCGGCGTGTCACGGGCCAGGAGCTTCGCCATCGATCCGACAGTAGTTGTTGCAAACTTCAAAGTAATTGGGAAACGAACCATTGGCAGGGAGGCCAGGGTATGTCGGGAATGGCTATGCTCGCGCGGCGAACACTGACGGGTCGGGCATTGGGAGTCTTTGCGGCATCGGCATCTGCGCCCCTGGTCGTTCTGAGCGCTGCTATTCCAGCAATGTCTGTCGGCGGCTACTTGGGAGTCCCTATTGCATATGTCGCGCTGGGACTGATCCTGATGACGTTGGCGAGCAGTTATGTCTCCCTGGCTGCCCGGATGGAGCATCCGGCGCCGTTCTTCGCCCAGATCTCTCAGGGGTTGGGAGGAATGGCAGGGATTGCCGCAGCCGCAGTTGCTCTGTTCGGTTACGCAGCAATTCAGTACAGCCTCTATCCGTTGCTGGGTACCACGTTGGCCGGGCTGTTCGGCGGCCAATGGTGGGCTTGGGCGGCAGGCGGGGGAATCGTGGTCGCGATCCTTGGCCGAGTCCGCGGTGTGGAACACAGCCGCGTCCTGGCCGCGCTGCTGGCACTTCAATTGTTGGTCGTTCTCGCGTTCATCGTGGTGGCATTCGTTCAAGCCCCCTCGATCGAGTTCACCTCTCTGACCCCGCGGCAGCTGGTTCTGCCCGGGGCCGGCGGGGTCCTTGTGTTCGTCATGGCGAGTTTCGTCGGCGCCGAGACCCCTGCGGCCTGGGGTGAGGAGGCGCGAGGAGGGGTGCTGGTCCGGCGGGCAACCCTCGGGGCCATCGGGTTCCTGGCGCTCGTTTACGCGATCGCCGCTTGGGCGTGGGTGTCTTACACCGGCACCGGGGCACAGACCGCCGAGGTGTCGCAGACGGCTCTACTGGATCCTCTTGCGGCCGGTCCCTTCGCTGTCATCGACGGCGGCCGGGGACTGGGCATGCTCGCCCAGTTCCTGCTCGTGGTCAGTGTGATCACGGCCCTGTCGGTGTTTCATGCAGCAGGCACCCGATACGTCTTCGGACTTGCCCGCGAGGGTGCCCTGCCTCGCTCCTGGGCGCGGGTGAGTACCGGTACCGGCGGCGGAACCCCGTTGGCCGGTTCGACAGTTCAGATGGTCGGTGCGAGCCTCGTGCTCGCCGCGTTCGCCGGCTCCGGGGCAGACCCGATGCTCACGATGTTTCCGTGGTTGTCGACGATCGGTGCCGTTGCAATCCTGTTGCTACTCGAGGCCAGTTGCGTGACGGGTTTCGTCATGGCTCATCGAGGTCATCCCGCTGCCAGTGACATTTCCTCGCGGGTCGTCCCGGTCATAGGAGCCTTGGCGGGCGGGGTCCTCATCCTGGTAATGGCCACGAACTTGAACGCTCTTCTTGGCTTTCCACCGGAGGCAGCAGCCCGTTGGGCTGTGCTGACCTTGATACTTGCAGTGGTTCTGCTGGGAGTTCTTTGGGCTCTCGGGCTCCGCCGTGGTCAGCCCGACGTGTTCGCCGGCCTCGGCAGGGGGTTGGTGAATCCGCTTGCGAGTCTGGATCATCAACTCGCCGATCTCGACATCCTGCCCACCGTCAATCCTGCACTGATCTCGATCGGCCAGAAAATGGACAGCGGCAGCCCTGCTGAGCGAGCAGGGGCGGTGCGCCACGAAGCACTGCAGTACGCACTGGCGGTGAACGGACGTCATGGACTCATCGGTTTCGAGAATCCGGACGTCGGACCGGTCGCGGTGACGTTCCTGTTCAGCAGTTCCGTCCAGCCACCGACTCTGGTGGGGGCGTCCAAACTCTGGCTCACCGCTGACGCGGTCAGCATCCCGGTTGCCTTGGACGGGCTGGGGAACAGCGTGGAGCACAACTCTGTGGTCGACGGCTGGGACCTCCTCGACCTGACCAACGTGGGCACTCGGATCGATCGATGGTCGTGGCTCTACGTCGGCCTCGCGGTTTCCAGTCTGGCGGGGTCGCCTCAGGCTTGGTTCGAGGCGCGGGCCCGGGCTCGGGCGGGCACCGAGGTCGCCGGCGTGGTCTACGTGACGCTCTTGGACGGCACCGTCATCCGGGCGTTGCGTCATCCCGTGTCTGCGACCCAGTCGCCGGTCGTGGAGTCCTCCGTCTCGCTCAGCCCATTGGTCTTCCCCGACAACACCTTTCTCGACCCTCAGGCCGCGATGCAGGATCCGCAGTTGGCAGCGGTCTTTCAGCCGATGATGCGCCTTCACCGCTTGTGCAGCCGGTTCGACGACCGATTCGCAGCGGGTGGGCGAATCTTCCCGGCGGACGCCGACAGCGTCGACCCGAGTGCGGAGACCCGCCACTGGTCGGGCGCGGGTTCGTGAGCGTGGGAGGAATCCGCTCTCCGGCCGAGATGTGGGCTCAGGCGCACCTCGACCGACTACGTGTGGCGCGCTGGCACGAGATCGGCTATCCGGGGGCCACGGACATCACCTTTCCCCATCTGGCCGATCTCTTGACCGCGCAACTCCTGAACAACGTCGGGCACCCGTACGACGGAGGTGGAACCGGCCGACTGCACACGAAGGACTCCGAACGCGACGTCATCGACATGATCGCGGATCTGTTCTCCGCCCCACCCGGTCGTTGGGGATACGGAACGAGCGGAGGCACCGAGGCGATCCTTCACGCGATGGCCGATGCCCGCGAGTCACTCGGTGAGCGACTCGTGGTCTACACCTCGGACGCCGCGCACTACGCGGTCGGGAAGGCCGCGAGGCTCCTGAGGGTTCAGTTGTGCCGTGTGCCGGCCCGCCGGCACGGCGGCATGAAGGTCGCGGCCCTTGGCGAGAGGTTGCGGGCGAATCGAAAGAGACCCGCCTTCATCGTTGCTACGGCAGGAACCACGATGACCGAGGCCGTTGACGATGTTGCCGCCATCGCTCGCATTGCTCAGGACCAGAGCGGGGGACGGGCGCGGATCCATGTCGATGCAGCCTTGAGTGGGATTCCTCTGGCTCTGCTGCCCCCCCAGCGTCGGCCTCGGTTCGACTTCGCCAGCTCGCCGTTGGTCAAGAGCATCTCCATCAGCGGGCACAAGTTTCTGGGGACGCTGACCCCCTGCGGCGTCATCGTGTATGCGGGCGATCGGAGGAAGGGGCGGCGTGTCTCCTACATCGGCTCGACCGACAGGACCGTCCTTGGATCTCGTTCGGGCCACGCCCCGCTGCTGCTGTGGTGGTCACTCACCAATCCGCGATTGCCCACGCGTGCTGTTCGGACCAGCTTCGACCGGCAGACCCATACGGTCCGGGCCGAACAGGCACGGGAGTTGGCCCGATACACGAAGACAGGTCTGATCCGGCTCGGCTGGCCGGCACATCTCAACCGTCACAGCTTCACCGTGACATTCGCGGCCCCACCGCCCGCGGTACTTCGTCGCTGGGTTCTGCCCACCGAGGACAAGACCGCACATGTGGTGTGCATGCCCGGTGTCGTCCGTGGGCAGATCGATGACTTCCTCACCGATCTGGAGTCCGCGACGCGGTCACGAAAGCGATCACGATAGTTCAAGGGACTCCGCTCACAGGGAAACGGACCCGATGAAGCGAGACCCGGGAAGCGAGGCCCAAGGCCTTCTACACGCCGAATACTCAGGGGAGGTAGGCCGCCGTCAGGGTCGCCGTGGTCAGGGCGGACCACGGCGACTCGAACTCGAAGGCGGTCAGAGTGCCTGCGGGAAAACGGGTTTCGATGATTCTGAGCGCCTGCGGATCGGAGGTGGCCGGGTCGGCGAGGTCGACCGCGAGCCAGGGCAGCCCGGGGGCGTGCCCGACGATCATGGCGGCGTGCACGGCGTCGTCCAAGCCGCGCAGCCGGCCGAGCACCGACTCACCGCCCGCGTTGTACAGCGCCGGAACCACCTCGACCTCGGTCTTCTCGCCGAGCTCCATGCCGGCCAGGGTCTGCTGGGCGCGGCGGGCAGAGGAGCAGAACACGACGTCCACCTCGAAACCGTTCCCGCGCAGGTACTCTCCGAGCCGCCGGGCCTGCTGCTGTCCGGCCGGGGTCAGCTCGCGCTCGTGATCGGTGGACGCCGGCCGGGTCGGCCCGGTCTCGGCGTGCCGCACGATGAACAGGGTGGCCAAAGACGTTCTCCCGTCACGATATTGCTCGACAATGCCGGGCGCCCGCACCCAGGCAGTGCCTCGGTGCGGGCGCCATGACATGCATCCTTGCAGGGGCCGCGGCCGAACGTGTGGCTGGCCCGGTGCCGGGCCTGCCGGGCTCAGAGCAGTGCGGTGACCGAGTCGTCGACCAGAGCCCGGACCGCCTCGCGGGCGGCCTCGGGTGAGGACGCCTTGCGGGCCGCCTGCGCCATCGCCTGGCAGCGTTCCAGCGAGTGCGCCTTGAGCACCAACCGCACCGTCGAGACCAGACCCGGGGCCATCGACAGGCTGCGCACGCCCAGACCCACCAGCACGCAGGCCAGCATCGGGTCGCCGCCGGCCTCGCCGCAGACGCCGACCGGGGTCGACGACTTCTGCCCGGCCTGTCCGACGAAGGAGATCAGGTCGAGCAGTGCCGGCTGCCAGGGGTCGAGCAGATCGGCGAGCTCGCCCTGCATGCGGTCGGCGGCAAAGGTGTACTGCGCCAGGTCGTTCGTGCCGAGCGAGACGAAATCGGTCTCGGCCAGCACCTCCTCGGCGCGCAGTGCGGCGGCCGGCACCTCGATCATCGCGCCGACCGTCGACAACCCGTGCTGCTTGGCCAGGGCGACGAAGTCGCGGGCCTCGACCGGGGTCGACACCATCGGCGCCATCACCCAGCAGGTCACCTCGCTCGCCGCCGCGGCCTTGCTGAGCGCCTCGAGCTGGGTCTCGAGCAGACCCGGCTCACGACGCGCGACCCGCAGGCCCCGCACCCCGAGCGCCGGGTTCTCCTCCTCGCCCATGTCGACGAACGCCAGCGGCTTGTCGGCGCCGGCGTCGAGGGTCCGGACGACGATCTTGCGGCCGGTGAACTGGCTGAAGACCGCCTTGTAGGTCTCCTCCTGCTCGGCCACCGTGGGCGCCGTCTGCTTGCCGAGGTAGAGCCCCTCGGTGCGGAACAGTCCGACACCCTCGCTGTCGATCGGCCCGGCCCGTTGCGCGTCCTCGAGCGTGGCGATGTTCACCAGCAGCTGGACGGCGACCCCATCAGCGGTGGACCCAGGGCCGGAGCCCTTGGCGGCCAACGCCTTTCGTGCCTCGGCACGTGCCTTGGCCTCGGCGACCAGACGCTCGTCGGGGTCGACCGTGATCTCGCCGGTGGAACCGTCGACGATCACCGTGGTGCCCTCGGCGAGGGCCATCGCCCCGCTGAGCTGCACCACCGCGGGCAGCCCGAGCCCCTTGGCCAGGATCGCCGTATGGCTGGTCGGGCCGCCCAACTCGGTGACGATCGCCAGGACGATCGCCGGGTCGAGGCTGGCGGTGTCGGCGGGGGAGAGATCCTGCCCGACCAGGATGAACGGGTGCCCCGGCTGCGGGATGCCCGGCATCGGTTCGTCGAGCAGGATCGCGAGCGCCCGGTTGCGCACGTCGCGCAGGTCCGAGACGCGTTCCCCCATGTACCCACCCATCGCGGCGAGCACGTCGCAGAACCCCTCGACCGCGGCGTCCAGGCTGTGTGCCGTCGCCCGGCCCTGGTCGAGCTGGGTCTTCACCGAGGTCAGCAGACCGGGGTCGCGGGCCATCAGCGCGGTGGCGCTGAGCACCGCCGCAGCCTCGCTGCCCGCCGAGGCGGCGCGTTGCTCGAGGGTGCCGGCGACCTGTTCCAGCGCGTCCTGGACGCGCTGCAGTTCGGCCGCCGGGTCGCTGCCCGGCTTCTCGTCCGCAGGGGGCCGCGGCGGCAGGCCGAGCCGGGCGACCGGCCCGGCCGCCGACCCCGGCGAGACTCCCAGACCCTTCAGCTGCTGACCCATGTCAGTGTGCGTCCAGGTCCTGCTCGAGCAGGTCGCCCAGCTCGGCCAGGGTCGCCTCGGCGTCGCTGCCCTCGGCGGTCAGCACGACCTCGTCGTCGTGCCCGGCGCCGAGGGTCAGCACCATCAGGATGCTCTTGGCGTCGACCGGGTCTCCGCCGGCCTTGGCGATCGTGACGGTGCTGCTCGACTTGGCGGCGGCCTGGGTGAACAGGGCGGCGGGACGGGCGTGCAGCCCGACGCTTGAGGCGATCTTGACGCGACGTTCTGGCATGTCGGTATTCCTTTCCGATGTGCCAAGACCGTTGTCTGCCAACGGTCTTGGGTCTGTTGCGGGCTGTGCTTCGATCAGGGTTGCGCTTGCTCCCGGGTGTGAGGTGCCCGGCCGGTGGGGCTGTGGCCCACCAGGGTCGCCGAGCGAGCGGTCATACCGCCACCGCGGCCTTGTTGCTGTTGGCGCCCAGTTGTTTGAGCGCCACGACGGCGATCCCGGTAACCACTGTGCCCACCAGAATGGCGATCAGATAGGGGACCACCCCACCGATCAGCGGCGTCACCCACAACCCGCCGTGCGGTGCGCGCAGGGTGCTGCCGAAGCCCATCACCATGCCACCGGTGATCGCCGAGCCGAGCATTCCGGCCGGGATCACCCGCAACGGGTCGGCGGCCGCGAACGGGATCGCCCCCTCGGTGATGAACGAGGCGCCGAGCAGCCAGGCGGCGTTGCCGTTCTCGCGTTCGGCGTTGGTGAACAGCGAGGGCCGCAGCCGGGTGGCCAGGGCGATGCCGAGCGGCGGGGTCATACCGGCAGCCATCACCGCGGCCATGATCTTGAGCTGCGGTGCATCGGTGGCCGTCCCCACGGCGGCCAGGCCCGTGGTGGCGAAGGTGTAGGCGACCTTGTTCAGCGGGCCGCCCATGTCGAAGGCCATCATCAGGCCGAGGATGATGCCGAGCAGGACGGCGTTCGCCCCGCTCATGCCGTTCAGCCAGTCGGTGAGGGCATCCATCAGGGCCTTCAGCGGGCGGCCCAGGACGATCAGCATCAACAGTCCGGTGAGCAGCGTCGCGACCAGCGGGATGACCACCACCGGCATGATGCCGCGCACCCCCTTGGGCACGTTGCGCCGGGCCAGCCAGAGCGCGATACCGCCACCGATCAGACCCGCGGCGATGCCGCCGAGGAAGCCGGCGCCGACCGAGACGGCCAGCGCGCCACCGACGAATCCCGGCACCAGACCGGGACGGTCGGCGATCGCGAAGGCGATGAAGCCGGCCAGCGCCGGTACCAGGAAGCCGAATGCGGCCCCGCCGATCTGGAACATCAGCGCCGCCCAGTGCATGCCCGAGGCGGGGTTGAAGTCGCCGGTGATGTCGGCCAGCGGCACCTGGGTGACCTCGATCGCGCCCTGCTCGCCGACCGCGAGTTGGGCGAGCATGAAGGACAGTGCGATCAGAATGCCGCCCGCAGCCACGAACGGAATCATGTAACTGACGCCGGTCATCAGCCATTGGCGCACCTTGGTCGCGCCGCTCACCTTCTCGACCGGCCGCGCCGTGGCGGCCGCCGCCGGTGCCGGCGCAGGGGTCGCGGCCCGCGGCCCGGGGACAGCCGCCGCGACCGTGGCCGCGCGGCTCTCCCGGGCCAGTTGGGCGGCCTGTTCGACGATCGCCGGTGCGTCGGAGATGGCCTTCTTCACGCCGACGTCGATCAGCGGTTTGCCGTCGAACCGGTGCCGGTCGCGGACCTCGAGGTCGGCGCCGAAGATGACCGCGTCGGCGGAGTCGATGACGTCCTGCGGGATCGGGTCGGAGCCCGCCGAGCCCTGCGTCTCGACGATCACCTCGTAGCCCGCGGCGATACCGGCCTGTTCCAGGGCCTCGGCGGCCATGTAGGTGTGCGCGATCCCGGTGGGGCACGAGGTGACCGCGACGAACTTCAGCGGCTTGTCCTCGGCCACGCCGGTCGAGGTGCTCGTAACCGCTTCTGCCGCAGTCGATCTGGATGCTTCGGCAGCAGCCACGGCCTGGGCGATCAGCCCCGGTGCGTCGGAGATGGCCTTCTTCACGCCGACGTCGATCAGCGGTTTGCCGTCGAACCGGTGCCGGTCGCGGACCTCGAGGTCGGCGCCGAAGATGACCGCGTCGGCGGAGTCGATGACGTCCTGCGGGATCGGGTCGGAGCCCGCCGAGCCCTGGGTCTCGACGATCACCTCATGGCCGGCCGCGGCCCCCGCCTGTTCCAGGGCCTCGGCCGCCATGTAGGTGTGCGCGATCCCCGTCGGACACGAGGTGACCGCGACGAACTTCATAGCCCGACCTCGCGGTCGACCAGGGCGATCACGTCGGCGGGCGTCGCAGCCGCGTTGAGCTGGTCACGGAAGGACTGGTGGATCAGCTTGCGGGCCAGCTTGGCCAGGATGGTCAGGTGCTCGGAGCCGGCGCCGTCCGGGGCCGCGATCATGAAGACCAGCGTGGCCGGACCGTCCTCGGCGCCGTAGTCGACACCGCCGCCGGCGACCCGGGCGAAGCCGAGCGTCGGCTCGACGACGTGGGCGGAGCGGCAGTGCGGAATGCCGATGCCGCCCGGCAGACCGGTGGGCATCTGCTCCTCGCGGGCGCGGATGTCGGCGAGGAAGCCGTCGAGATCGGTGATCCGGCCGGCGTCCAGCAGGCGCTTTGCCAGTGAGGCGTTCAACTCGTGGCGGTCCGTGGCGGTGACGTCCAGGACCACGAGGTCCTCCGTGATGAGTGCCATCTGTCGCTTACCCCTTCAACTGTCGGTCTCGGTCTACCTCGTCATGGATGATCACCGCGATCGCGGCGACATCGCTGGGCGTGGGCATACGGCTGCCCGGCAGGCTGGTGGCCGCGGAGCCCCAGCCCAGTGCTGCGGTGAGGCAGTCGCGGGCGGGGGCGCCGTCCACGGCTCGGGACAGGTACCCGGCCAGCCCCGCGTCGCCGGCGCCCACCGTGCTGATCGGCTGCGGGATCGGTGCCTCGCCGTGCAGCACCCCGCTCTCGTCGACCAGCACGGCGCCGTCGGCACCCAGGCTGGCCAGCACCCTCGGGATGCCGAGGGCGTGCAACTGTTGCGCCGCGTCGACCACGTCGCCCAGGGTGGCCAGTTCGCGGCCGACCGCCTCGGCGAGTTCCTCGGCGTTGGGTTTGATCAGATCCGGTGCGGCAGAACCGTTCTGGGCCGCCGCGAGTACCGCGGCCATTGCCGGACCACTGGAGTCGACGACGACCTTCGCCCCGGTGCGGCGCACCGCCGTGACCAGGTCGGCGTAGAAGTGCTGCGGCACGCCGCCGGGCAGGCTGCCCGAGCCGACCACCCAGGCCGCCGGCCCGGCCAGGTCGAGGACGGCGCTCACCAGCTTGGTGTGCTCGGCCTCGGAGAGCGTCGGGCCGGGCTCGTTGAGCTTGGTGGTGGTGCCGTCCGGCTCGGCCAGGGTGATGTTGCTGCGCACGCCGCCGGAGACCGGCACCGGTGACACCCGGATGCCGAGCTCGTCGAGCAGGTCGGCGAGCTGGGTGCCCTCGGGCCCGCCCAGCGGCAGCACCGCGGCGGTGTCGGCGCCGTTGGCCGCCAGCGCGCGGGAGACGTTGACGCCCTTGCCGCCGGGGTCGACCCGGCCACCGGTGGCCCGGTTCACCTCGCCCCGGTGCAGGGCGTCGATCTGCAGGGTTCGATCGAGGCTGGGGTTCGGGGTCAGCGTGATGATCATGCGAGTACCACCCTCGGTCCGGCGCCGCTGATCTCGGTGACGAGGTCGGCGTCCAAGGCATCGTCGGTGATCACCAGGTCGAGGTCGCTGATCGCGCCGAAGCCGGCGAAATGGTCGGTCTCGAACTTGGTGTGGTCGGCCAGCAGTACCCGGCGGCGGCCGGAACGGATCATCGCCCGCTTCACCGCAGCCTCGTCACGATCGGGGGTGGTCAGTCCGTACCGGGTGGAGATGCCGTTGGTGCCCAGGAAGGTGACGTCGAAGATCACCTCGTCGAGCGCCTTGATCGCCCACTCGTCGACCGTTGCCATGGTGCGTCCCCGAATCCGGCCGCCGATCTGATGCAGAGTGATCCCCGGGCGGCCGGCCAGGATCATCGCGATGGTGATGCCGTTGGTCGCCACGGTCAGTTCCCGGTCCTCCGGGATCAGTCGCGCCAGTTGCGCCGTGGTGGTGCCCGAGTCGATCAGGATCGCGCCCTCGGCAGGCACCTCCGCGATCGCGGCGACCGCGATCCGGCGCTTGAGCTCGACGTTGCGGCTCTCCCGATCGGCGAGATCGGGTTCGAAGGTGATCCGCTCCACCGGGATCGCACCGCCGTGGGTGCGGCGGAGCAGTCGCAGGCGCTCGAGGGTGCTGAGATCGCGGCGGATCGTCTCGGGAGTGACGTTGAGTTCGACGGCGAGGCTCTGCACCTCGACCCGGCCCAGGTTTCGGGCCCGCTCAACGATGACCTGGTGTCGCTCGGTGGCATACATGGACAACCTTGTCCAACCAATCGGGCTTCTGTTTCGCTCGTGTTTCACCCGAGATTAGGCGCAGAGTGGTCCAGGCCACAAGACCTGTTCAGAGTCGGACCGACCGGATTGTCCGGCAGGGCGTGGGACGGGCGTCGGGGCGGGCGTGGTCCCCTGCGACCCTCTCAGAGAGCCGGGGGTTTGGCGCGCCGTCCTCGGGGGCGGACCGCAGGCGTGTCGGCGTCGTCCTCATGATCGAAGCGCTGCCAGAGCCCGCCGAGCGGCGCGTAGATCCACGACGGCAGACTCTCCGCGGCGTAGACCACCTCGCGGCACAGTTGCTCGGCCTCGAACGCGGCGAGCAGTCGCTCGTCGAAGAGGTGCTCCAGGCCGGCGGTGGCCAGTTGCTTGCGATATCCGTCGAGCAGCTGGGCCCGGGCACGCAGGCTCCAGGCGTCGACCAGGTCGGTGATCGCGAACCCGGTGCCCTTGTCGACCACCCTGGCCACGTTGTCCAGACTGCGCAGCAGCCGGGCGACGTCGCGTGCCGACGGCTGCATCACCTGGCTCACGGTCAGGCCGTCCACCTCGAGCACCGGGCACGGGTGGAAGTCGACCAGGGTCAGCCCACCGGGCCAGCGCAGCACCTGGCCGACGTGCAGGTCGCCGTGCACCCGCTGCACGTGCACCGGCCGGGCCGCCTCGTTGCCGGCGGCCGGCGCCGCGCAGTCCGGGGTGTCCTTCTCGTCGGCGCCCGGCGGGTCGCCGTCCGGGGCGTCCTTCTGCTGCGCGGGCGCCTGGTCCGCCTCGGCGGCGATCTCGTCGAGGGCGTCGATCGAGGCGTTGATCCGCTCCAGCCGGGGCAGCAGCACGTCGGCCAGACCGTCCAGGTCCCCGGTCAGGGCGAGCTTCTCGGCGTCCGAGACCAGGTGCCGGGCCGCCGCGGCCCAGGCCCTGATCTGATCGCCGTCGGCGGTACCCACCGGCTCGGGCAGCACCGCCGACCTGGTCGCCAGAGCGATGTGCAGCCGGGCGGCCAGGGCGCCCAGCCGGCCGGGGAAGTCACGCAGCCACGGGTCCGGCGCCACCGGACGGTCACCGCCGACGCCGAGCGCCTGCTGGACCAGGTCGAGGCACCAGTCCCAACCGTCCCGGGAGCGGGGCAGGTACTTGGTGGCCCAGGCCACCGGCACCTCGCGCCCGCTCGGAGCCGTCCAGAGCAGCAGGCCGTGCGTCTCCGGCACGCCCATGAAGTCGACCGCGTCGAGGTGCGCCAGGGTCTTCGGCACCACGTGCTCGCCGTCGTTGACCGATCTGATCCAGGTCACCACGACGCGCTCGCCGACCACCACCGAGGACGTCGCGTCGCTCTCGGCCTCGAGCGGACGCTCGCCCTGCGCCTCGGGCGGGGGGACCAGCCGCATCAACCGGAACCCGGGCACCGGCGGGATCACCTCGTGCCGCAGCAGGTCGACGAACGCCTCGGCGAGCCCGGGTTCGTACGGGTCGCCCTCGGCGGCCGGATCACGATCCTCGGTGGTCTCGCTCGGCTCATCGGGCTGGTCGGGCTGGTCCGGCTGGTCCGGCTGGTCCGGCTGGTCCGGGTCGCTCTGTTCCGCCACGCTCTGTTCCGCCGCGCCCGGGTCGGTTGCGACCGGCTCCGCTGCAACGGCGTCCGTCGCGACCGGGGCCTGCTCGGCTGTTCCCGTCGTGGATTCCGCGGGGGCGGTTCCGCCGGACGGCGGGTCGTCCGGGGTGGCGGTCCGGGTGCCGGATCGCTGTGGTTTCGGGGTGGCCGCGGCAGCCCCGGTACGCAGCGTCGAGGCCCGCGATCTGACCAGATTCCGCGCGGCATCGAGGTCGATCTTGGAGAGTCCCCAGGCCGGCGTCGCGGCGGCGAAGGTTTGGCGTGGTGTGGATCGAAAACCGCTGCCGCCGAAGGGATCCGGCTCGATGACGATCGCTGCGCCCAAGTGCAGGGGATACTCCCAGACGCCGCCCCCGGCGAGGCTCTCGCCGGTCACGCGGTCACTCAACGACGTCCTCCTGTCACCAATGGCGACGCTACCCTGCCGCAGAGTCGCGTCATAGGGCCCTGTCGCATAATTCAGACCCGTTGGTGTGGCTTGTCTCTCGATGATGCGCCAGTGGCGCCGTCCGTGACTCGATTCCGGTCAGATTAATTGATCGTCTGATCAGAATTCTTCTGGGCGGGTGTCGTCGACGTGACCCGACGTAGTGAGCCGATGGCGATTCAGGGAGCGAACATGAGCGGCAGGCAAGGTCTGGACGACGCCCAGGTGCGCGCCCTCGGTGGCCCGGACCGGCAATGGCTGCTCGCCGAGGTCGATCGGTTGCTCGACACCGCGGCCGGTGCCGCGCTGCCGCAGGGCGGGTTCGGCTGGCTCGACGCCGAGGGCGGCGTCGACGCCTCGCGCGGTCGTCAGCTGTGGATCTCCGACCGCATGGTGCACTCGCTCTCGCTGGGGCACCTGCTCGGCCGCGAACGCGACGGTGACCTGGTCGATGCCGGCGTGGCTGCGCTGCTCGGCGACTTCGCCGATGTCAGGAACGGTGGCTGGTGGGCCGACCCCGACCGTCTCTCCGGCGCCGGTGACCGGGTCAAGGGAGCGTACGGGCACGCCTTCGTCGTGCTCGCCGCCTCCAGCGCGACCGTCGCCGGCCGGCGACGTGCGGCCGACCTGCTCGAGCAGGCCCTCGCCGTCCAGAACGAGCACTTCTGGGACGACGCCGCGGGTGCCGTGGTCGAGCAGTGGGACGAGACCTTCACCGGCCTGGACCCCTACCGCGGCGCGAACGCCAACATGCACAGCGTCGAGGCGTACCTGAGCGCGGCCGACGCCACCGGCGACCGGATCTGGCGGGCCCGGGCGCTGCGGATCTGCGAGCGGATCATCAACGACGCCGACAGCGGTGCACGCGGTTACTCCTGGCGGGTGCCCGAACACTTCGACGCGAGCTGGAACGTGGTCGAGGACTACAACGCCGCCGCTCCGGCGGACCCGTTCCGGCCGTACGGGATCACACCCGGGCACGGCCTGGAATGGAGCCGGCTGCTGCTGCAGCTCGAGGCCGCCCTCACTGCGGACGGCGCCCCGCCGCCGGCCTGGCTGCGCGAGGCGGCGATCGGGCTGTTCGACCGCGCGCTGAGCGACGGCTGGGACGAGACCAACGGCGGCATCGTCTACACCACCGACTGGAACGGGACGCCGGTCGTCGAGCAGCACTTCCACTGGGTGATCTGCGAGGGCATCGCCGCTGCCGCGACGCTGCACGCGGTCACCGGTGAGCCGCGGTACGCGCAGACCTACCGGTCGATGTGGGACTACGCCCGCCGGGTCTACCTCGACGGCCGCCCGGGCTGGCAGATGGAGGTCGAGCCGGACGGCGCGCCGTCCGCCGTCACCTGGGTGGGCCGCCCCGACGTCTATCACGCGGTGCAGGCGGCCCTGGTGCCGTTGCTGCCGCAGGCACCCGGCTTCGCCGCCGCCCTGGCCCGGTAACCCCTCCCGTGACGCTTCTATGTGTTGTCAAGCCAGGTGTTGGTGAGTGTGCGGTGGATTTC
>DAIOVT010000024.1:0-17360 GCA_036758885.1 Kineosporiaceae bacterium | reverse complement strand
CGCGTTGTCCGCCAGGGCGTTCGGCTTCCGGCGCGCCATCGCGCACGGCATGTGGACGTATCCGCGCACCCTGGCCGCGCTCGGCCCGGCGTTCGGCTACCGCGGGAGCAGCGCCGTCCGATTCCTGGCACCCGTACCGCTGCCCGGCTCGGTCGCCCTGATCGCCGATGTCCACGCCGGACCCGGCGGCGATCGAGCGGGCGCGGCGCTGGTCGCCCCGCACGACCCGGCCCGCGTGTATCTGTCCCTTCGCGCCGGAACCGGCGCCGACGCGGACGCTTTTGTGTTCGTCTGAGAACACAAAAGCGTCCGCGTCCACGGCGCTCCGGCGGTTCGGCGAAGGCACTAGCCTGCGGCCATGGCGAGCACCCTGAAGCCCCACGCCCGGTTGGGGTACGGCCTCGGTTCGCTGGCCACCGGCGCGTTCGGCACCGTGCCAGGCCTGTTGCTGCTGCCGTACCTGACCGACCGGCTCGGCGTCGCCGCGGGCATCGCGGGCCTGATCGTGTTGCTGCCCAAGGCCTGGGACGTGCTGCTCAACCCGATCGCCGGACGCATCTCCGACCGCTCCGAACACCCCGAGGGCCGCCGCCGCTGGTTCCTGATCCGCGCCGGACTGGTTCTCGCCGTGCTGTTCGCGCTGATCTTCGCCGGCCCCACCGCGCCACCGGGGCTCGCCGCGACCTGGGTGCTGGTGGCCTTCCTGGCCTGCGCGAGCGCCTATGCGTTCTTCCAGGTGCCCTATGTCGCGATGCCCGCCGAGATGACGGACGACGCCGGCGAGCGCACCCGGATCATGACCTGGCGGGTGGCGATCCTGGCGCTGGCCATCCTGCTCAGCGGCGGCCTCTCGCCGATGATCCGCGACGGGTTCGGGGTCGAGTGGGGTTACCGCGCTGTCGGGATCTTCGTCGGTGTGCTGATCGCGATCGGTGCCTTCGCCGCCTGGCACGGCACCCGGCACGCACCCGAGGCGCCGATCTCCGCGCCCGCCGCCGGCCTGGCCGAACAACTGCGTCTGGTCTGGCGCAGCCGCGACTTCCGGGCGCTGCTGGTGACGTTCGTGGTGCAGGCCCTCGCGGTCGGCGCGATGCTCGCCGGCGTCGACTACCTGGCCCGCTGGGTGCTCGGCTCGACCGGCGCCTCGACGGTGCTGTTCGTCTGCTTCGTCGGGCCGGCGCTGCTGGTCACCCCGCTGTGGCAACGCCTGGGCGAGCACCGGGACAAGCGCGCCGGGTATGCGGCGGCGTCGTTGCTGATGGCGATCGGCGCGCTCGCGGTGTATCTGCTGCGCGGCTCGGGGCTGGTCGCGATCGCCCTTGCGGTGACCCTGATCGGCATCGGGTATGCGGGCGCGCAGATGTTCCCGCTGTCGATGCTCGGCGACACCTCCCGCGCCGACGCCGAGACCAGCAGGCAGAACCGGGTCGGCGTCTTCACCGGGGTGTGGACGGCGGGCGAGACGCTCGGCCTGGCGCTCGGGCCGGCGCTGTACGCGGGGGTGCTCGCGGCAGGCGGCTACGTCTCCTCGACCGGGGACGGCGTCTCCCAGCCGGCCTCGGCGGTGCATGCGGTGGCGCTCGGGTTCGGCCTGATCCCGGCGGCGCTGATCGCGCTGTCCTTCCTCGCCCTGCGCGGTTACGGCCGCGGCGCCACCGCCGTGCACGGACCCGACACCGACGGAACCGAACCCGACAAGGAGCATGCGTGAGCAACGCCGTTCCCGCGCAACAGATCCGCGAGCAGCTGGCCCGGCTGCAGGCCCTCGACCTGCCGGCCACCGGCGGCCGGACCCTGGCCTATGTCTACGACTCCGGTCTGGCCGAGGCCGGCGCGCTCGGCCGGGAGGCGCTGGCGATGTTCGCCGGCTCGAACGGGCTCGACCCGACGGCGTTCCCGTCGTTGCTGCGCATGGAGAACGATCTGGTCGCCTGGTCGGGGAGGATCCTCGGCGCGCCAACGGGTTTCGTGGGCTCGGTGACCTCGGGCGGCACCGAGTCGATCCTGCTCGCGGTGCTCGCCGCGCGGGACGCCCGGCCCGGGATCGCCGACCCGTCGATGGTGCTGCCCGCCACGGCGCACGCCGCGTTCCACAAGGCGGCCCACTACTTCGGCGTCCGGCCGGTGCTGGTGCCGGTCGATCCGTCGACCCACCGCGCCGACCCGGCGGCGATGGCGGCGGGGATCGACGACTCGACGGTGCTGGTGGTCGCCTCGGCGCCGTCCTATGCGCACGGCGTGATCGATCCGGTGGCCGAGATCGCCTCTGCGGCAGCCGAACACGGTGTGCGGTGCCATGTCGATGCCTGCATCGGCGGCTGGGTGCTCGGCTACCTCGACGACGTGGCGCAGGTGTGGAACTTCGCGGCGCCCGGTGTCACCTCGATGTCGGTGGACCTGCACAAGTACGCCTACACGCCCAAGGGGGCCTCGGTGCTGCTGCACCGGGACGCATCGTTGCGGCGCACCCAGCTCTACGCCTGCGCCGACTGGCCCGGGTACACGATGCTCAACTCGACGACCCAGTCGACCCGCTCGGGCGGCCCGCTGGCCGCGGCCTGGGCGGTGGTGCACGCGATCGGGGACGACGGCTACCGCACCCTCGCCCACAGCGCCCGGGCGGCCACCCTGGAACTCGCCGCCGCGCTGGACGCCGAACCCGGGCTGCGGCTCGCGGCGACGCCGGACGCCACCCTGATCGCGGTGGCGGCGGCGTCCGATGATCTCGACGTCTTCTCGATCGCCGACGAGATGTTGCAGCGGGGCTGGTTCGTGCAGCCGCAGCTCGCCTTCGCCGGGGCGCCGGCCACGTTGCACCTGAGTCTGAGCGCGGCGACCGCGGGAAGCGTCCGGGAGGGCGTCGCGGCGCTGCGGGAATCGCTTGCAGCGGTGCGCTCGGCAGGCCCGGCGACCGCCGACCCGGGCCTGGCCACGATGCTCGGCTCGCTCGACCCGGCGTCCCTGACCGAACAGAGCTTCGGGGCGCTGCTGGCCGCGGCCGGCCTGGTCACGGACGGCGCCGGTGATGGTGACGCCGCCGGTGGCGGTGAGGGTGGGGAGCTGGCCCTGCCGCAGCGGATGGCACCGATCAATGCCCTGCTCGACGCGGCTTCCCCGCGGATCAGGGAGGCGCTTCTGCTGTCGGTTCTCGACCGGCTGCAACGGCCGACGACGCCAGAGCAGTGAACTCACGGCAAGGGTTTGCCGGCCACTGACCGAACGGATGATTTTCCCCGGTCAGTCGAGGCGCTCCCCGGTGTGTGGCTTTGAGTCCACCCCCATGAAAGCGCTATCAAGGAGCACATGGGTTGGCCGTTCTCTTCCAGAGTTGATCTCCGTGTTGCGCAATGTCGCAGTTGTGACTACCAGGTCTTTGCTGTTCAAGGTGACGCCGATTGGTCCGAAGCCGTCAGTGCCCGCTTCATCAAGAAGCAGATGCGTCGTCATGCCTACGACTGCCCGGGCTCGCATCGCGAGAACCCGCGTCACCACAACTGGCGCTGGCTGGCCGACGCGTAGCCGGCGGGTGGGTGGCGGCGATCACTGCGGTGAGCAGTGCGTCGCGTTCGGCGATCAGGTCGGCGTGGCTGCGGTGGTCGGTGACGGGTCTGAGCCCCTCGACGAGCCGGACGGTGGTGGCCGGGTCGAGGTGCGCCTCGCCCAGGTCGGTCCACCAGCCGTTGAAGCTGTCGGCGTAGCGCTCGCAGAAGGTGGCCAGGCCGTTCTCGTCGGCCCCGAGGTGGAACAGTAGCGTGGGACCCATTGCGGCCCAACGCAGTCCGGGACCTGACGAGATAGCGGTGTCGACATCGGTCACCGTGGCGACGCCCTCGTCGACCAGGTGCACCGCCTCGCGCCACAGCGCCGCCTGCAACCGGTTCGCCACGTGGCCCGGCACCTCGCGCCGGACCTCGATGGTGACCTTGCCGACACCCTCGTAGAACGCTCGTGCCCGAGCGACGACGCCGGGTGCGGTGTGCTCGTTGCCCATCACCTCGACCAGCGGGATCAGGTGCGGCGGGTTGAACGGGTGCCCCAGCACGAAGCGTGCCGGGTCGTGCCAGCCCGCCTGCAGCTGGGTCAGGGTCAGACCCGAGGCGGACGACGCGACGATCGCCTCCGCGGGCAGCGCGGGCTCGATGCGCGTGTAGAGGTCGTGCTTGATCGGGAGTCGCTCGGGCACGCTCTCCTGCACGAAGCCGGCCCCGTCGACCGCCGATCGGGCGTCGGTGTGCAGGCTCAGCTCCGCCTCCGGGCCGGCTGCGTCGGTGTGGCCCAGGGCGCGCAGCGTCGGCCAGGCCAGCTCGACGCTGCGCCGGGCCCGTTGTGCGGCAGCGGGATCGGGGTCGAAGACGGCGACCGGATGGCCGGCGGCGAGGAACAGCGCCGTCCAGCTCTGCCCGATCAGGCCGGCGCCGAGCACCGCGACCCGGCCCCCTACGGTGGTGACCGGTGATGTCGACACGCGCGCTCCTCAGCGGGTGGCCAGGGCCGCGGACGACGGCGCCGTCCCGTCATGACCGGCCTCGCGGCCGGTGCCGACGAGTGCCCGGTAGGCGTCGAGCACCAGGCCGTGGAAGTGGTGCACGCCGTGCTCGGACAGCCCCGAACCCTGCGGGTCGTAGACGATGCGGCCCTGGTCGAAGGCCGGTGTCGACATGCCCCGCTGCACGCTCTCGACCAGGGCGATGTCCTGCTGCTGCAGCACCTCGTCGATGTAGCGCACCGACTGCTCCTCGGCGTCGGTGAGCTCGGTGCTCTCGAGGTAGAAGTCCCAGGTCTCCAGGGTGCGGTCGGGTCCGGCCGGGATCACCTGGAAGACCATGAAGTTGCCGCGGCCCGGGTAGCGCAGCAGGCAGGTGTTCGGCCACAGCCACCACACCGCGTGCTGGGTGACCCGGGCCCGGGTGACGTCGTAGGCGCTGTTCGCGTGTTTGCCGGCCTCGGCGAAGTGACTCGACCAGATGCCGTGCGTCTTCACCTCGTAGGTCGACATGTCGACCAGGTCGACGAACTCGCGGTGCGCGATGTGGCAGTGGTAGCACTCGAGGAAGTTGTCGATGACGTTCTTCCAGTTGCTCCGCACGTCGTAGCTGAGCCGTTTCGCGAAGGTCAGCCGGGCGACGTCCGGGGCCCAGAAGGTGATCTCCTCGGCGAGGTCACCGGCCTGTTCGGCCAGAGGTGCTGCCGCCGGGTCGAGGTTGACGTAGACGAACCCGGCGAACTGCTCGACGCGAATCCGGTCGAGACAGATCTCGGTGCGGTCGAAGGTCTGCATGCGATTGGTGCGACGCGCGCCGGAGAGGCGTCCGGTGAGGTCGTAGGTCCAGGCGTGGTACGGGCAGACGATCGCACGCACCTGGCCCGATCCCGAAAGCAGTTCGTGCGCACGGTGTTTGCAGACGTTGTAGAAGGCGTGTAGCTCGCCGTCGCGGCCACGGGTCACCGCGATCGGCATACCGGCGACCGTGGCGGTGACATAGTTGCCGGGCTCGGTCAGCCGCTCCACGTGGCAGATCCACTGCCAGCTCCGGGCGAAGATCGCCTCGAGGTCGGCGGCCGCCCAGGCCGGTTCGGTGTAGGCGTCGGCGCGCAGCGAGTACGACCGGGCCGGGTCCTCGTGATAGCCGGTGGAGATCCGCGCGACGTCGGCGGTGGTGACGGGCGTCATGGTGACTACGGTAGGTCGCGACTGGACGATCGTTCAAGATATCCCTGGACGTTCGTTCAGTCGGCGAGGGCGATCTGTTCGCAGCGGACGACGCTGCGCCGCACCGAGGCGGCGTCCAGGCCCAGCAGCGTGGTCAGCCAGATCCCGTTCTGCACCACGTCGATGTCGGCCGCCCGGCGCGCGCACTGGGCCTTGCTCAGGGTGGGCCGCGCGGCGCGGATCAGCCCGGCTAGGGCGTCGCGGTAGCCGGCCTGGGCGGCAATGTTGATCTGCTCGAAATCGGGGTGCGCCTGGGCCAGGGCCCATAGCTGCAGACGCAGCGAGAGGTAGTTCGTGGTCAGGAACTCGGGGTCGGCGATCCGCCGCAACGCGGCCCGGAGCCGCTTCTCCGGGGGCAGCGACTCGTCCGGGGTGAGCAGGGCCAGATCCTGTTCGGCGACCCGTTCCAGGGCGGCCCGGATCAGGCTGTTCTTGTCGGCGTAATGGTAGTTCACCAACCCGAGTGCAACCTCGGCCTCGCGAGCCACCGCTCGCATGCTGACCCCCGAGATGCCCTGCCGGGCAAGAAGATCGATGACCGCCTGCAGAATTCGCTCCTGCCGGTTCCCCCCCTCGGGATCACTCTGTGTGGCTGTCACAGGGCAAGGCTAAGCGACAGGGCCAGGCGCCACGGGAGGGTGTTGCCTACGGGCCCTGACCGAGAAACCTCAGGTCAGCGCGGCTTCGAGCTGTACGCAGAGGTCCTGAACGCAGTCGTCCAGGCTCTCGCCGGTCTCACGATGCAGTAGGCCGAGGCTGAGCTCGGCAACCAGCAGCGCGCCTCCGGCGAGCTCGCTGTCGTCGTCGAAGGACGTCAGCAGGGCCCGCGCGCCGTCGAGGTCACCCCGGCCGCGGGCGGCCACGATGCCCGCGACCCGTTGCGCCGCAGCCACAAGCGGCGTCAACTCCGCGCGGCGGGCGGCCTCGTTCACGAGATGAGCCCGGTCGTCTGGCTGCGCGCCTTCTCGAACCGCTGCTGGACGTCGTCCCAGTTGACGACGTTCCACCAGTTCTTCACGAAGCTCGCCTTGTCGTTCTGGTACTGCAGGTAATAGGCGTGCTCCCACATGTCCAGCATCAGCAGCGGCACCATGCAGATCGGGGCGTTGCCCTGCTGGTCGAAGAGCTGAATGATGTGCGGCCGCTGGCCGACCATGTCCCAGGTCAGCACCGACCAGCCCGAGCCCTGCACGGCCAGCGCATTGGCCTCGAAGTGGGCGCGGAAGGCGTCGAACCCGCCGAAGTACTCCTCGATCGAGGCGGCCAGCTCACCGGTCGGCTTGTCGCCGCCGTCCGGGCTCATGTTCGGCCAGAACACCGAGTGGTTCGCGTGCCCACCGAGGTGGAACGCCAGGTTCTTCTCCAGCGTCGACAGGCTGCCGAACGCGCGCTTCTCGCGGGCCTCGGCCAGCTGCTCGACCGCCGCGTTGATGCCGGCGACGTACGCGGCGTGGTGTTTGTCGTGGTGCAACGCCATGATCTCGCCCGAGATGTAGGGCTCCAGGGCCGCGTAGTCGTAGGGAAGATCGGGAAGGACGTAAACACTCACAGCACAGCTCCTGGGACGACGGCGTGGGTCACCCTCACTATGCAACTTATTGCGAAGCGCTCGCAATATGACGTCAGTCGTCGGCCCCGGCCCCGGCGTCCGGTGCGGTGAGCACCCCTCGGCGCGAGCGTGCCGACAGGATCGATGCCCGGCTCGCGAACGAGCTCAGCGAGAACGCCGAGAACGCGGACGCGATCGATCCGATCGAGCAGAACGACCCGATCGAGCCGATGCTGGCGACCGATCCGACCGATCCGATCGACAGGATCGAGCCTTTGGAGCCGATCGAGAGGATCGAGTTCTGCGAGCGGTAGGAGAGCAATGAGCGGTTCTCAGCAGCCATGTCCCGATCCTGACGCATCCCGGTAACCCCTCACCCGCGCCCCCTTACCCCGTGATCATGCAGAACTGCACGGCCCGACGTGCTCATAAGTCCCCTCACCCCGCCGTGATCATGCAGAAACTGCCGGGGCCGGCGGGAGTCTCTCGCTCGGGCCGTCCTGCAGTTCTGCATGATCACGCCGGGATGAGTGTGCGGTTCTGCATGATCACGGGTTGGTGTTACCAGGTGACCTGCGAGCCGACCAGCAGGGCGAAACCCAGGAGCAGCAACCAGGATCGCAACGCCTGGAACCGTTCCCAGCGATCGCGCGTGCGTTTCCAGTCGGCCGGGGGCCGGTCGGGGTCCCAGGTGCCGGTGCTCCGGTTGATGCCGACGTTGACCGCGATGGTGCTGATCAGGGCCAGGGTCAGCGAGGCGGCCGCGAGGCGCAGCAGCACCGGGCCGGCGGCGGTCTGCGCCGCCCCGTCCGGACGCATCACGAGCAGCAGGGAAAGCATCGGTGCCGCGGTCATGCCGGCGGGCATGATGCGTCCGAAAGTGCGGAGCAGACCCTGCTCGACGCGCAGGTGTTCGGCCGGCGGAAGGCGCCGGATCACCGGGTGCACGAAGGCGTAGGAGCCGAACTCGGCGCAGGTGACGAAGCCGATCACCACGACGGCCACGAACGCCGCCGGGCTCATCGGAACCCCGTCCTCTGGAGCTGCGATGTCATGACTTCCCCCATGTAGACAGTGACTACTTGCGGTCCATGTCAGCCTGAACTTGAATGTAGGCGTTGTCAACATGGGGACCGGATGTGCCGCCGGGCACCGGATCGGGGGGTTGAGCGGATGGCATCGGGCTATCACCACGGCAACGTCCGGGAGGCCACGCTGGACGCCGCCCGCGCGATGCTGGACGACGTCCCGATCGACCGGATCAGTCTGCGCGAGGTGGCCCGCTCGGCCGGGATCAGCCATGCCGCGCCGTACAAGCACTTCCCCGATCGGGCCGACTTCGTGCGCGCGCTCGCGGCGCGCTGTATGCGCGAATGGATCGCCGAACAACGTGCAGCGATGGGCGACGCCCCCGATCCGCGGCAGCGTCTGGTTGCTCTGGGTGGCAGCTACATCGGTTGGGCGGCAAGCAATCCGCGGGCGTTCCAGTTGGTCTTCGATCCCGTCGTCGCCACGGCCGACGGCCCGCCCGAGTTGCTGGAGCAGCAACGCGAACACCGTGAACTGCTCTCCGGAACGCTGGCCGAGGTGGTCGGCGCCCGTCGGCTGCCGGCGAGCAGGTCGGTGGGCGACATCGAGCAGGGGCTGTGGGGCGCCGTCCACGGTCTGGCGCATCTGGTGATCCTGAAACAGGTTCAGCCGCAAGCGGTTCCGGGGATCCTCGGGGCGCTGACCGACCCCTGACCCAAGCAGTTCTGCATGATCACGCGGGGGTGGGGGTGCGGTTCTGCATGATCACGCCGGGGTGGGGTGTGGTGAGGGGTGTGGTCACTGGTCGGGGACGGCGGTCATGGTGCCGCCGTCGAAGACCTCGGCGCGCAGGCGTTCGAGCTCCTTGAGTTCGGTACGCAGCCGGCCACCGATCATCGGTGACACGTGTGTCTCGTCGAGCAGGGCGGCGAGACGGCCCTCCTCGGCGGCGATCACGGAGTCGAGGCGTTCGAGCAGGGCGGCCCGGGCGGCGGTGACCGAGACCGGGTCGACCTCGCGGGCGACCTGGGCGGCCAGGGTGCGCGCGCTCGGCTCAGACGTCTCGCCTGACGTCCCGCCCGGCGTCGCCACGCCGGCGTCCGCGGGGGTACTGCCCTGCTGATCGCTGACGGCCAGGGTGGCCACGGCCAGGGTGAGCGGGTGCCAGTTGTCCGTGTGCGCCCCGCGCTGGTCGAGGCCCAGACCGGCCTGGATGTCGCCGAGCCAGCTGCGCACCGCGGCCTGGATGCGCGCCGGCGTGGCGGGCAGTTGCTCGTCGAGGCCGCGCAGCTGGATCGACGCGGCGGCGGGGTGTCGCCGCCAGCGTTCGACGACCAGCACCAGGGCCACCTGGATCTTCGCCTCGACCAGGTCGGTCAGGGCCTCGGTCAGGCCCTCTCCGACTGCGGCGTAAGGGGTTTCGGCAGAACCGAAGGCATCGCTGAGCGCTCGCAGCAGCCGTGCGCCGGCGCGGCTCTGCTGCCAGTTGGCCGCCTCCACCCAACGCGCGTCGAGGGCTCGGCTGACCCGCCCGTCGGCGACGCCGTCGCCGACGGCGGTGCGGGCCTGGTCGAAGAGCGATCCGAGATCGACCCGTAGCCGGCGATCGGTGACCACCTGGTCGGCGGCGGCGGCGATCAGCCGGCGGATGGTGGTGATCACCTGGTCGAGGGACCCCTCGGTGGCCCGCTCGACATAGGCCTCGCGCAGGTTCACCTCGTGGCTCTGCCGGGCCAGCCACTTCTGCAACGGCAGCACGTACCGGTACGGGATGCGGTCGTCGACCAGGTTCACCTCGGGCACCCGCAGTACCGGCGCCTCCGACAGGCCCTCGGCGACCAGCATCTCGGCGAAGTGCCGGGGCACGGTCTTCGCCTCCTTGCGTCGCAGCCGGTTGATCACGGTGGCGACCGAGACCCGCCGTGCCACAGCGGCTCTCAGCAGTTCCCAGGGCACGCCGTCGGCGTAGTCGGTGCCCGTGGTGACGAACAGCCAGAGGTCGGCGACCTGCAGCATGCGCACCGCGAGGTCGCGGTTGCTCTGCATCCACGAGTCGAGGTCGGGCGAGTCCAGAATGACCAGGCCGGGAGCGACCTCGGCGTCCTCGACCAGTTCGATCGTGGTGCCCAGAGGGCCGTCGTCCGCGTGTTCGGCGCGCCGTCCGCGACCTGACGAGACCACGCCGATGCCCTGGGCGGTGGCGATCAACGACGGCAGCAGCCGGCGGGCCACCGCGGCGTCGTCGGGGTGGTGCAGCATCACCGGGTTCAGCGTGGTCGGTCGCAGCACACCGGCCTGGGTGACGTCCTTGCCGATCAGCGAGTTGAGCAGGGTGGACTTGCCGGCCCCTGTCGGCCCGCCGATCACCACCAGCAGCGGTCGTTCGCCCTCGCTGAGCCGGCCGACCTGATAGCCGTCGAGCAGTTCGAGCACCGCCTCACGCTCGCGGCGCATCGCCGCGACGCCGGGCACGTCCAGCGACAGGGTCAGGCTGGAGACCTCGGCACGCAATCGGGCCAGCGTGGCGAGCAGCGCCTCACTCGACTCCGTCGCCTCGGCGGCGGCGGCTCCCGGATCAGCGTGCTTCATCGCCTCGCCCTCCCTCAACGACCGGGCGCAGCACGCGGACTGTGCGCGCGGTCGGCGATCGTCTCGCGCCGGTATCTGGGCGAGACCGCGGCATCACCGCCGGTCGCCCATCACCGGTGATGCCGGGGGTGATGGGCGATCGGACGTCGATCAGATAGTGATCTCACCCTCGATGCGCTTCAGACCGAGGCGGGCCATCGCCAGGTTGGCCTGCTTGCGGTCGAGCGCGAGGTAGATGAAGAGCGAGGCGTCCTTGACCGTCGACAGCGGACGGATCAGGTGGTACTGGGTACCCAGCGTGATCAGGATGTCCTCGATGGAGTCGTCGAGGCCGAGCGACTCCATGGTGCGCATCTTGGCGCGGACGACCTCGGTGTTACCCGCAGCGGCCACCTCGAGATTGAGCGCCTTCTCGTCGCCCAGCGTGCCGAGAGCCATGCCGCTCTCGTAGTCGACGAGACACGCCCCGATGGCGCCTTGGATCTGCAGGGCTTCCTTGAGCGCGGTTTGGATGTCCATTACCCCTCCGTCACGATCACCCTCGAAACAGGGCTCTGGGCCGTTGAAGCTAGCACCAAGTGTGAAGTGCGGTTCAGGGAACCGCGCAGAGGTGTGAAATCAGCTACTCAGCGTAGGTGAACGGCTACTTAGGCGGTTGGTCTGGACACTTGTCCGACACAAACAGGTGTCGAACCGGCACCGAACGGTTGGCCGGCAGATGAACGGACGACCACCGGCGCGCACGCCCACTGAGCACGGATCAGCCCGCGGCGGCGCGTCCGGCGGCGCGTCCGGAGAAAAGACAGCCGCCCAGGAAAGTGCCCTCGAGGGCGTTGTGTCCGTGCACTCCGCCGCCGCCGAACCCGGCCACCTCGCCGGCGGCGAACAGGCCCTGGACCGGTGCGCCGGAGTCGTCGAGAACCCGTGAGTCGAGGTCGGTCTGCAGCCCGCCGAGGGTCTTGCGGGTAAGAACCTGAATACGGACGGCGACCAGCGGGCCGGCGCCCGGGTCGGCGATCGGGTGCGCGGCAACGGTGCGGCTGAGCCGGTCGCCGAGGAACCGCCGGGAGTTGTGGATGCCTTGGACTTGGACGTCCTTGCTGAACGGGTTGGCGACCTGGGCGTCGCGGTCGCGCACCTGCCGGGCGAAGGCCTGCGCCTCGATCAGGTCGGTGCCGATCAGCGCGTTCATCCGGCGGACCAACTCGTCGACGTCCGGCGCGGTCAGGAAGTCCTCGCCGTGCCGCTGGAACGCGGCGACCGGCGCCGGTACTCCGCGGCTGAGCCGTTCCCGGGCCACCGCTCGACGGTCCCGCGCGGTCAGGTCGGGGTTCTGCTCCGACCCCGACAGGGCGAACTCCTTGGCGATGATGCGCTGGTTGAGCACCAGCCAGGAGTGGTCGTGCTCGGCCAGGCCGGGCGCCGTCCTCAGGTGCCGCAGGGTGGCCCGGGTGTCGTAGCCGGGCAGGCACGGCGGTGGTAGTCGGCGGCCGAGGGCATCGAACCACATCGACGACGGACCGGGCAGGATCCGGATGCCGTGCCCGGGCCAGATCGGTGACCAGTTGTGCAGACCCTCGGTGTAGTGCCACATGCGCTCGGCGTTGACCCAGTGGCCGCCCGCGGCGACCCCGGCGCGCAGCCCGCTGCCGTCGACGTAGGCGGGCACGCCGGTGACCATCTGCCGTGGCGGGGTGCCGAGATCGCTCGGCCAGTTGGTGCGGACCAGGTCGTGGTCAGCACCGATGCCGCCGGTGGTGACGATCACCGCCGGGGCGCTGAACTCGAACTCCCGCAACACCTCTCGCGATGTCGCGACGCCTCGGGGGGCGTCGTCCGGGGCCAGTACCACGCCGCGCACGCCGGTCACCGAGCCCGCGGTCGTGACCAGTTCGGTGAGCCGGTGCCGGTGCCGGATCGTCAGCCGTCCGTCCTGCACGGCCTGTTCCGCGGCCCGGACGAACGGCTCCACGACCCCGGTGCCGGTGCCCCACGGCACGTGGAAGCGGGGCACCGAGTTGCCGTGCCCACCCGCGGTGAGTCCGCCGCGTTCGGCCCAGCCGACCAGCGGGGTCAGGCCGATGCCGAGTTCGCCGAGCCAGGAACGCTTCTCGCCGGCCGCGAACTCGACATAGGCGCGGGCCCAGCGTCGCGCCCAGACGTCGTTGGCGCCGGTCTCGCTGAACTGCGCGCTGCCCAGCCAGTCGGCCCAGGCCAGGTCGAAGCTGTCGTGCACGCGCAGCCGGCGCTGCTCCGGGGTGTCGACCAGGAAGAGTCCGCCGAACGACCAGAACGCCTGCCCGCCAATGCTTTTGGCGTTCTCCTGATCGATCAGCAGTACGCGGCGACCGCGCCGGGTCAGCTCTCGGGCGGCCACCAGGCCGGCCAGACCGGCCCCGACGACGATGACATCGGCGTCCATGCGGTGGTCGATCAGTCCGCAGAATCGGCGGAGTCGGCGGAGTCGATCACGTGCATCGCGGCCTCTTCGCTGCTCGCCGCACCGCCGTCGATGCCGACGTCACCGGCCAGCAGTTCCGACTCGGTGTCCTCGCCGAATCCCTGGTCGGGGGCGACCAGCCGGCCGGCCCGGCGTGCGCCGACCTCGCCGTCGTCGAGCGAGCCGTCGGGGGACTCCTCGTCGGCATCCCAGACCTCGGGCTCCTCCTCGGCCAGCCGCTCGGCCTGGCTGTCGTCGTCCAGGTGCCGTGCGGCGTACGGCTCGCGATCGGGCGGGGAGTAGCCCGCGTCCAGCACGTCGCCGGTCAAGGAGCCGTCGAGGGTGTCTTCGGGCTGCAGTTGTTCGGGGCTGAGTTCGGACATGCCTTCAACGTACGACCCCCGGCGCATCGCCCGCGAGCGGCCTCCCCGTGGCGGTGTGGCCGGTGTTGCGTCGGGATTCGGGACCGCCCAGGGGTGCCGGATGTGACCGCTTTCATGGTTGTTTGTCTGCACACGCGCCCGGACACCGTCGTCGCCTGCGGGCGCCGGCAAGGGGGCCGCCATGATCGCGCTGCACACCGCCATCGCCATTCTCGCCGTGGTCGTTCTGATCATCAGGTTCAAGGTCGACCCGGTGATCTCGCTGGTGATCGCCTGCCTCTATCTGGGCCTGGCCGCGGGCGTGGGCTTCGAGAAGACGGTCACCGCGATCACCGGCGGCTTCGGCGAGATCATGACCAAGGTCGGGTTGCTGATCGGGTTCGGCGTGCTGATCGGATCCCTGTTGCATGCCACCGGTGCGTTCCGGCGGCTGGTCAGTTCACTGGTCAAAGCCGTTGGTGCGAAACGGCTTCCGTACGCGATGGCCACCACGATGTCGGTGATCTTCCCGTCGATCTACGTCGATGTGCAGGTGGTGCTCGCCTCGCCGATCGCCCGCTCGGCGGCACCCTTCATCGGCCGGTTGGGCCTGGCGCAGATGGCCTCGGCGATCGGCATCGGCATCTTCGCCGGCTATGTGTTCGTCGTCCCCGGGCTGGCCGCGGTGTCGGTCGCCGGGCTGCTCGGCATCTCGCTGGGCACCTGGTTGCTCTACGGCATCGTGCTCGGCCCGGTGACCGCGATCGTCACCGCGCTGATCTTCCGCTGGCTGCTGCGGCTGGGCATCTGGAACCCGGACACCGACGAGGACCCGGACGAGGCGATGCTCGGTCAGGAGAACGAGGACGACGAGCGTGAGAGCGACAGCGCGCTGCCGCTCGGCGTGCTGCTGCTGCCGATCCTGGTGCCATTGCTGATGATCGCCTTCGGCGCCTTCGCCGACCTGCTCGAGTTCAGCAACCCGTTCATCGCGTTTCTCGGCAACGCCAACATCGCCCTGTTCACCGGCCTGCTCGGGGCCTATCTGATGTGCCGGCGGGTGCTCGGCCGGGAGCGGACGGCGAACACTCTCACCGAGGGCTTCCACACCACCGGCGAGATCCTGCTGATCACCGGGATCGGTGGCTCGCTCGGCGCGGTGATCGAGGCGACCGGGCTCGGCGACCAGCTGGGCGAGCTGTTCACTGCCGACGCCGGCGCCTCGGTGCTGGTCAGCGTGCTGCTCGCCTGGTTCATCGCCGCGCTGCTGCACGTGGCGATCGGTTCGGTCTCGGTGGCGGCGATCACCGCCGGCGGCATCATCGCCCCGGTGCTGCCGGCGCTCGGGGTGGATCCGATCGCGATCGGGCTGGCCGTCTCCTCGGGAGCGCTGTTCGCGCTGCACGTGAACAGCAACTTCTTCTGGATGTTCACCTCGCTGCTGGGCCTGTCGACCCGTGGCGGCCTGAAGTCGCTGACCGGGGTCACCACCATCGGCTCGCTGGTCTCGTTGCCCCTGGTCATGGTGGTCGCACTGATCGCCTGAGGGCGTGGCACCGGGCATGGAGATCAACTGATCGGCTACGTTCCCCCCACATATCGGGCATCTCGCCCGGTGGTTGAACTGAGTTCAAGGGGGATCACATGCAGGTGCGCATCCGTGGCAGAAACCGGCTCGCGACGATCGGGGCGGTGGCTGCTGCCGGGCTGTTGCCACTGGCCGGGGCGGTGGCTCTGCCGGCTTCGGCGGGCACGGGGGAAGACTCGGCGAGCGTTGCGGAGGGGCCGGACGGCGATCTGCTCAGCGACCAGGTCGCCGCCGACGGCGACTGGAAGATGTGGAAGAAGAAGAAGTTCCCCTGGTGATCACCACCATGCGTCACTGCGGAAACATCGGAAAGGCCGGCCAGCCCGCGCACCCTGCCCCATGCCCCAAACCGAGGGACACCTGGTATTCGACCGGGCGAGTCGAGCTCGCCGGCGCAGCGAAGGGGGACGACGGCGACATCACCGCTCAAGCGGTCGCGAAGCTGGAGGGGCAGTCGACACAGGCAAGACGTGGTACGCGGCACTCGATCTGGATGTACACCGGCGCGTTCTGTCAGGAGGGAGAGTCCACGGTTATGGGTGAGTTCGACCTGGTCGAGTGGTACGGCCATTCGCGCAAGCGGGGGTTCACCACGACGCACGCCATGTGTGAGAACGGCCATTACAACAGCACGGCCACAAAGCCGTTCACCGTCGACCCACGAGTATTCAACACGTGGACGGCGCGCTACGTGGCCGGCAAGGAGGTCAGGTACCGGTTCCTGGCGCCAGGCCGTGCAGTCGAACGGCGACAGCACCGGTGCGTGGAGAACGGCAACCCGGCGAATGGTCAGATTCCGGTCTCCCTGGACAGGTGCACTGCGGTCTTCAAGGGGTCGTGGAAAGCCGTGGTCAACGGTGACGTCTTCGGCGTGCCGCCCACGTTGCGCCAGGAGGCGGCGGCCGAGGCTGCGGAGGAGGCCGCCGAGGCTGAGGAAGAGGCCGCCGAGGCTGAGGAAGAGGCCGCCGAGGCTGAGGAAGAGGCCGCCGCGGGGCGCAACTTCAGGCAGCCGAAGCGCAAGAAGCCCTTCCCGACGCAGACGCTCGAGGTCAAGTCGTTCACCATCAAGAGCGAGGAAGCGCCTGTGCTGCCCACGGCTCGGCCGCACGACTCCGTAACGTCGTGATCATGCAGAACTGCCGGCGCTGATCCGTGAGTGGTGAGTAGTGCACCGTTTCGGCGCCCTCGCTGGTGCACTACTCGCCACTCGACCACGGGGCGGCGGCGCGCCGTCCAAGGGTCACTCGATTTGATCAGCTGAATGATTCTGGGCTCCGACCCCTCGATCCGGCGGCCCTGCCGTGATAGGTAAGTGCACACAGATCGGTGCACTTCGCCATGATCGCGGCGGGGTGGGGGTGGCTCGGGTCACGCAGGCGACCCTGGCAGAAGGCTTGCCAAGGTCGAGGAATACAGTCCTGGCATCAGCTCGACGACGCGCGGAGCCCGCCCATGGAAGCCCTCGATCTGGCCCGATGGCAGTTCGCCATCACGACCGTCTACCACTTCTTGTTCGTACCGATCACGATCGGTATGAGCGCCATCGTGGCGTGGTTCCACATCCAGTGGGTGCGGACCCACAAGCCCGAGTACCTGCGCCTGACCAAGTTCTTCGGCAAGCTCTTCACGATCAACTTCGCGCTCGGCCTGGTGACCGGCATCGTGCAGGAGTTCCAGTTCGGCATGAACTGGAGCGACTACAGCCGCTTCGTCGGCGACATCTTCGGTGCGCCGCTGGCCTTCGAGGCGCTGCTGGCGTTCTTCCTCGAGTCGACCTTCCTCGGGCTGTGGATCTTCGGCTGGGGCAAGATCCCCGAGAAGCTGCACTCGCTGACCATGTTGCTGGTGCACATCGGCACCGTGATGAGTGCCTACTTCATCCTCGCCGCGAACTCGTTCATGCAGAACCCGGTCGGCTTCCGGATCAACACCGAGAGCGGCCGCGCCGAGCTCACCGACTTCGTCGCCGTGCTGACCAACAAGGTGCAGCTGGTGACCTTCCCGCACGTGCTGACCGCCGCCTACATGGTCGGCGGTGCCGTGGTGATGGGCGTCTCGCTGTGGCTGATGCGGCGCGAGGCGGCCGACCCCGA
>DAIOVT010000023.1:0-17393 GCA_036758885.1 Kineosporiaceae bacterium | reverse complement strand
TCACCCCTCCAGGGTGGCCCGCCAGGGCCATGCACCGTTCATGCAGAACTGCACGCCAGCCACCCCGTGATCATGCAGAACTGCACGGAGGAACGGGCGGGTCAGGGCGACAGGAGCTCACCGGCGAGCAGTTCGAGGGTGGTGCGCCGGCTGCCGGCGGCGGCGAGATCGTCGCCCTCGTGGGCCCCGCAGATCGGCGCGATCATCAGCTCGTCGACGTCCAACTGCTCGGCCCGCTTGGTCAGCGCGGCCGCGACCTCGGCCGGCTCGCCGACGAACCAGCCCGGACGCATCGTGGCCGCGAGCTGGCGCTGTTGCGGCGTCCATTCGTGTTCGGCGGTCTGCTCGACGGTGCCGAGCGGTCCGAACAACCCACTGGTGCGCAGCATCGCCATGCGCAGCAGCTGCGGCTGGATCAGCCGCTCGGCCTCGTCGGCGTCCGGGTGCACGAGCGCGTTGACCGGCAGGATCGTGCGCGGCGCCGGGTAGGCCTCGCTGGGCTGGTAGTCGCGGCGGTACAGATCGAGCGCCGCCTCGACACCGGGGGCGCCGAAGTGGTTCGCGAACACGTAGGGCAGCCCGCGGCTTGCCGCGAGCCGGGCGGAGTAGTCGGAGGAGCCGAGGATCCACATCTCCGGGGCGGTGCGGGCGGCGGGGGTGGCGAGCACGTCGAGGCGCCGTCCGGCGATGGTCAGGGCCACCGGGTCGCCCGGCTCTCCCTCGACGTTCAGCAGGTGGATCAGCAGTTCTACGTCGTTGTCGAAGCTGTCGGGGCCGGTGTTGCGGCCGCCGCGGACCAGATGGCTGGTCACCGGATCCGATCCGGGGGCCCGGCCGAGGCCGAGGTCGATGCGTCCGGGAAGCATCGCCTCGAGCAGGGCGAACTGCTCGGCCACGGTCATCGCGGTGTGGTTGGGCAGCATCACCCCGCCCGAGCCGAACCGGATCTGCCGGGTCCCGGCGGCCAGGTACGGGATCAGCACGGCGGGTGCGGTCGAGGCCACCGAGGCGATGTTGTGGTGTTCGGCGACCCAGAACCGGGTGTACCCGAGGTCGTCGGCGGTGCGGGCGAGCTCGGCCGACGCCTGCAGCGCCTGGGTGGTGCTCTGCCCCGATCGGACCATGAGCAGGTCGAGCACCGACAGTCTCTTCATGAGATCCGTCGTATCACGAAATCCGTTCCATCCGAGTGTGAGTGGCCGGCCGAGTGTGAGTGGCCGGCCGAGTGTGAGTGGCCGGCCAAAGGCGAGTGGCCCCCCGAGCGCTGGTGGGCCGCTAGTCGCCGCGGGGCACGGTGGCCGAGATCACCGTGCCGTCGGCGCGCACGGTGCCGGCCGGGTTCGGCGGGCTGCCCGGCAACCGCGGGCCCTGACCGTCGAGCGGAACGCTGACCGGCGACCCCGGCGCCACGGTGACCTCCTGCCCGCGCACGGTGAAGGTCAGCGGACGGTCGCCGGCCTCGATCAGGAAGTCGATCGCCCCGCGCTCGACGGTGACCAGCATCCGGGTGCCGCGCAGGGTGACCCGGTAGCTGAGCGATTCCCAGTTGTCCGGCAGCCGCGGGTCGAACGTCCAGCGCCCGGCGCCGAGGTCACGGAATCCGCCGAACCCGGCGGCGAGCACGCTCCAGCACCCGCCGACCGAGGCGACATGGACGCCGTCCGCGGTGTTCGCGTGCAGATTCGCCAGATCGACGTAGAGGGCCTGCAGAAAGTACTGATAGGCCAATTCGTAGTAGCCGACCTCGGCGGCCACGATCGACTGGGCCACCGCCGACAATGTCGAGTCACCGGTGGTGATCGGGTCGTAGTACGAGAAGTCGGCGAGTTTCTCCTCGTCGCTGAACTCCTCGCCCTGCAGGAACAGTGCCAGCACCACGTCGGCCTGCTTGAGCACCTGGAACCGGTAGATCACCAGCGGGTGATGATGCAGCAGCAGCGGACGCACGTCGGCCGGGGTGTTCTCCAGGTCCCACATCTCCCGGTCGAGGAATCGCGAGTCCTGCGGATGAATGCCGACCTTCTCGTCGAACGGAATGCTCATCGCCGCGGCCGCGGCCCGCCACTCGACGAGTTCGTCCTCGCGCAGTTTGGTGCGTCGCACCAACTGTTCGTAGGCATCGGGGTCGCTCTCACGCACCTCGAGGACGGCGTCCGCCGCGCGCCGCAGATTGAACCGGGCGAGCACGTTCGTGTAGGTGTTGTCGTTGACGACGGTGGTGTATTCATCGGGACCGGTGACACCGTGGATGTGGAAGGTGGAGTCACCGTTCTGCTTGCGCCAGAAGCCGAGATCGGCCCACAGCCGGGCGGTGCCGACCAGGATGTCGATGCCCTCGCGACAGAGGAACTCCAGGTCACCGGTGGCGCCCACGTACTGGCTGAGCCCGTAGGCCACGTCGGCGTCGATGTGGTACTGCGCGGTGCCGGCCGCGTAATAGGCCGACGCCTCGTTGCCGTCGATGGTGCGCCAGGGGAACAGTATGCCGCGCTGGGACACCTCGCGCGCCCGCTGCCGGGCCGCCGAGAGCAGGGAGTACCTGAACCGCAACGCGTTTCGCGCCGCGTACGGCGAGGTGTAGGTGAGGAACGGCATCACATAGATCTCGGTGTCCCAGAAGTAGTGACCGCCGTACCCCGACCCGGTCACCCCCTTCGCCGGGATGCCCTGCGCCTCGGCCCGGGCCGCGGCCTGGATGATCGAGAACAGGTTCCAGCGCACCGCCTGCTGGATCTCGCCCTGGCCGGGGATCTCGACGTCCGAACGGGCCCAGAACTCGTCCAGCCAGGCCCGCTGCTCGAGGAACTGGTTCTCCAGACCCTCCTCGGCGGCCCGGTCGAGGGTGCGCTCGCAGCGGTCGATCAGTTCGCGCGCCGGAACCTGCTTGGCGGTGTGGAAAGAGGCGGTCTTGCTCAGGTTCAGCGTCTGCCCGGCCTCCATGTGCAGCCGGTAGATCATCTTGCCCTCGTCGTTGGTGATGTGCGCCTGCGAGCGCACCTCGACCGGTGCGGTGATCTGGTGATCGACCACCACGCCGAGGGTCATCCCGCTCTGCGCACATCGGTAGCCGAGCCGGATGCGTCCGGAGTCGGCCTCGACCGACGAGACCTGGGGCAGCAGCACCCGCCGTCCGATGCGCTCGGCCTTGCGCGGGTCGGCGATCGTGCCGGACGGCGTCTCCACCGCTGGGTGCTCGAGCTCGCTGTCCTGGCGGTTGAGCAGCTGCGAGGAGATCTGCACCGAGGCCCGGCCGTCGAGCAGCGTGACCTCAAAAGTCATCAGCGACAAGTGTTTCTGGGTGAAGGAGACCATGCGGCGGCTCTCCACCTTGACCCGTTTGCCGCTGGGCGTGCGCCACAGCAGACGACGGGTGAGCACCCCGTTGCGGAAATCGAGGACCCGCTCGTAGTCGAGCAGGTCGGCGGTGGACAGATGCAGCGGTTCGTCGTCCACATAGAGCCTGATCACCTTGGGATCGGGCACGTTGACGATGCTCTGACCGACCCGGGCCAGACCGAAGGCCTCCTCCGCGTGCAGGATCGGCCAGGTCTCGTGGAACCCGTTGATGAACGTGCCGTCGACGTGCGCGTCGCGGCTCTCCTCGTAGTTGCCGCGAAGGCCCAGGTAGCCGTTGCCGACGGCGAACAGCGACTCGGTGACCCCGAGGTCTGCGTCATCGAAACGGCGCTCCACCAGCGCCCACTCGTCGACCGGAAACCTGGTGCGGTCCAACGGGTCTGTGGTCAGCGGACCGAAGTTCACGAGTGCTCCTCCACCAGTTCCGCCAGATCGGAGACGACCATTCCGGCTCCGGCGTCGGTCAGGGCCGCGGCGCCGACACCGCGGTCGACGCCGATCACCAGACCGAACCCGCCGGTGGCGCCGGCCCGCACGCCGCTGATCGCGTCCTCGAGCACGACGCTGCGACCGACGTCGACCCCGAGGTCGGCGGCCGCCGCGACGAAGGTGTCCGGGGCGGGCTTGCCGGGCAGTCCGCGCAGTTCCGCGAGGCCGCCGTGCATGACCACCGGGAAGAACGCGGCGACATCGGCGGCCTCGAGCACCGCGGGCGCATTCTTCGAACTCGACACGATCGCCATCGGAAAGTCGCGCTCGGCCAGCGACTCGATCAGCCGCAGCGAACCGGGATACGGCTGCACACCCTCGTCTGTCAGCACCCGGCTGAACGTGTCGTTCTTGCGATTGCCCAGCCCGCAGACGGTTTCGAGCTCGCCCGGGTCGCTCGGCGAGCCGAACGGGAGCTCGATACCGCGCGATTGCAGAAAGGCGGAAACCCCGTCATATCGGGGCTTTCCGTCGACGAAGGCGAAATAGTCCGCCTCGGTGTACGGCGCCTGCCCGTCGTTACGGGACGCCAAATAGTCGTTGAACATGACGTCCCAGGCGCGCATGTGCACCTCGGCCGTCGGTGTCACCACACCGTCGAGATCGAACAGCGCCGCAGAATAATGTTCCCAATCCACGACGCGAGGATAGGTGCCCTGAAGTTTCCTCGCGGTGAACTCCGCGATTCACCCGTTCGGCGGCGGGGTGAGGCGTGTCTCGCGGCCCTCCGGATCGAGCAGCCGGCCGGCCTGGACGACGCTGCGCGGGCGCCGCTCGTCCCAGAGCACCGAGGGGTCGGCGAGCACGTCGCCGTCCACGATCAGCAGGTCGGCGACGCACCCCGGGGCGATCCGGCCGAGATCGGGACGATTGATCAGATCGGCGTTCACCGAGGTGATCGAGGTCAGCGCGGTCGCCGCGCCGTCCACCTCGACCTGCAACCGCACACCCTGCAGCTGTTCGCCGTCCAGGGCACCCATCAGATCGGTGCCGAAGCCGACCGGCACCCCGGCGGCGCGGGCGATGCCGACCGCCTCCCGGCCGGCGTCCAGCACCTCGCTGTTCTTGGCCTGGGCGAGCGGTGAGAGCCCGAGGCCGGGGCCGAGCCGGTGCATGGCGTCGTAGGTGGCCAGGGTCGCGACCAGATAGGCGCCGCGCTCGGCCATGAACGCGGCGGTGCCGGCGTCCAGCAGGTTGCCGTGCTCGATGCTGCGCACCCCGTTCGCCACCGCGTGCCGGATCGCCTCCGGCGAGTACGCGTGCGCCGCCACGTAACTGCCCCGCCGGGACGCTTCGGCGCAGACCACGGCGATCTCCTCGGGCGAGTACTGCGGCACCCGGATCGGATCGGTCGGCGAGATCACCCCGCCCGAAGCCATGATCTTGACGGCGTGCGCGCCGGTGCGCAGCCGCTCGCGGACCGCCCGGCGCAGCGGCTCGACGCCGTCGACCACCTCGGCGGTGTGCGCGTGGCAGCCGCACAGATCGCTGTCGGCGGCGCGTCCGTCACCGTGGCCGCCGGTCTGGCTGAGCGCGGCGCCGGTGAAGAGGTAACGGGGCGCGGCGAAGAGTCCCTCGGCGATCGCCCGGGCGAACCCGGCGTCGCCCCCGGCCGGATCACGGACCGTGGTGAACCCTCGGTGCAGCGCGGCGGTCATCCGCCGGGCGCCCTTCAGCGCCACGTAGCTGAGCGGCCGGGACTCGGTCGTGACGGCGTCGAAATCGATGCCGTAGGCGTGACAGTGCGCATCGATGAGTCCGGGGAGCACGGTGCGTCCGCGGGCGTCGATGACCACCGGGTCGGGGCCGCTTCCAGGCTGATCGCCGAGCGTGCTTCCGGGCTCACCGACCGCGATGATCCGACCGTCCTCGACCTGGATGTCGGCGAGGCGTAACTCGCACGAAACCCCATCAAAGACAAGGCCGTTGACGATGGACATCATGCTGCTCATGGGCTCACCCTCTCACCGGGGCCCGCTGCCGGGGCGCCCCGGCCGGTCAGCTCCGGCCATCCCTCGGCCAACACCGGACAGCGCCGTCCGCCGGGCCGGAACAGATGATTGGATCCGGAGACATGCCGCGTAGAAAGCCGCCGCTCTGGCTGGCCATCGTCGCCTCCTCGGTCCCGATGTTCATGGTCGCCCTGGACAACCTGGTGGTGAGCACCGCGCTCACCGCGATCCGGGCCGACCTGGGCAGCGACCTCGAGCAGCTGCAATGGGTGGTCAACGCCTACATCCTGGGCTTCGCCGGGCTGCTGATGACCGGCGCGGCGGTCGGTGACCGCTACGGACGGCGCAAGGTGTTCATCGCCGGGATCACCTTCTTCACGATCTTCTCGGCGCTGTGCGGGATGGCGCAGACCAGTGAATGGCTGATCGCCCTGCGTGGGTTGCAGGGCATGGCCGCCGCCTTCGTGATGCCGCTGTCGCTGACCCTGCTCTCGGCCGCCGTGCCCGACAAGATGCGCAGCGCCGCCGTCGGCATCTGGAGCGGTATCAGTGGTCTGGCCATCGCGATGGGTCCGCTGGTCGGCGGTCTGGTCGTCGACGGGCTCGACTGGCGATGGATCTTCTGGGTCAACATCCCGATCGGTGTGATCGCGATTCCGTTGGCGCTGTTCGCCCTGGCCGAGAGCCGCGGCCCGGCCGGAGGGCTCGACCTGTTCGGGGTGCTGCTGGCCGCCGGCGCCGTGGTCTCGATCGTCTGGGCCACGGTTCGGGCCTCGGACGACGGCTGGGTCAGCCGGCCGGTGATCCTCGCCTTCGCCGGGGCGATCGGGCTGCTCGCGGTGTTCATCGAGCAGGAGGTGCTCTCCCGGCATCCGTTGCTACCACTGGGGTTGTACCGCTCACGGGCGTTCGCACTGACCAACGTGGTGTCGCTGGCGATGAACTTCGGCGTCTTCGGGGCGATCTTCCTGCTTGCCCAGTACCTGCAGTTCGCGCAGGGTTACACGGCCCTCGAGGCCGGCGTCCGCACCCTGGCCTGGACCTTGGTGCCGATGGTCTTCGCACCGCTCGCCGGTCTGTTCACCGACCGGATCGGTGGCGGCCGGCTGATGGCCGCGGGCCTGCTGCTGCAGGCGGTCGGGCTGGCCTGGATCAACCGGGTCGCCGAACCGAGCACCCCGTTCATGGACATCGTCGCGCCGATGATGATCGCCGGGGCCGGTATGGGGCTGGTCTTCGCCCCCGCCTCGGCCGTGGTGCTGGCGAGCGTGCGGGAACGTGACCGCGGCCGCGCCTCGGGTGCCAACACCACGATCCGCGAGATCGGCGGCGCGCTCGGGGTCGCCGTGCTCGGAACCGTCTTCGCCGGAGCCGGCAGCTACGCCAACCCCGACGCCTTCGTCGACGGTCTGCGTCCGGCGATCTGGGTCGGGGTCGGCGTGCTGGTCGTCGGCGGACTGCTCGGCCTGTTCATCCCGCGCCGGGTGCGTCCCCCCGTCGACCCGGCCGAACCCCCGGCCGCCCGGTACGAGTCCCCCGAACCCGAGCAGGTCGACGTCCGGGTCCCCACCCCCGTCTGACCGTGATCATGCAGAACTGCACGCCCACCCCAGCGTGATCATGCAGAAGTGACTGCCTCGCGCGCGCTCACCGTTCTTTCCTCGGGCATTGGACCTTCTCAGCGCACCCCGCGTTCGGTTACAACGGTTCTATCGACCGGGCCGGGCACCGTGTTGAAGGAGCCTGAACGGTTCGGCGGAATCGACATAGGGATGCGTGAGGGACGCCATGGCCGGTCCGGATGCCCCATATCACGTGCACGAGTTGCATGACTTCACGCTGGCAAGCGGGCTTACCCTGCGGCCCGCGAGATTGGCCTACCAGACCTATGGGTCACTGAATGCCGACCGGAGCAATGTCATCGTCTTTCCGACCTGGTTCTCCTCCCGGCACTGGGAGAACGAGTGGCTGATCGGACCCGGCATGGCGTTGGATCCTGATCGCTGGTTCATCATCGTGCCGAACATGTTCGGCAACGGGGTTTCGTCATCGCCGTCGAACACCGCGCCGCCCATGGATCGGTCACGCTTTCCGCAGATCGCGGTGCGCGACAATGTCGAGGCGCAGTATCGCCTGGTGACAGAGGTTTTCGGGGTCGAGCAGATCGCCTTGGTGCTGGGCTGGTCGATGGGTGCGGGCCAGTCGTACCAGTGGGCGGTGAGTCATCCCCAAATGGTTCAACGGATTCTGCCGTTCTGCGGATCATCACGGACCAGTCCGCACAATCGTGTATTCCTTGAGGGCGTCAGAGCAGCCCTGACGGCGGACGGCACATTCGCCGGTGGTTGGTATGACTCGGCCCGTCCGCCGATCACGGGTTTGCGCGCCGCGGCCCGCGTCTACGCCGGCTGGGGCTTTTCTCAAGCCTTCTACTGGCAGGGGCTCTTCAAGAAGATGGGCTTCAGCTCTTTGGAGGACTTCCTGGTCAACTTCTGGGAGGGATTCTTCTTGGAGCGCGACGCCAACAATCTCTTGACGATGTTGGACACCTGGTGGCACGGCGACATCGGGCTGACTCCGGGATTCTCGTCAACAGAGCAGGCACTCGCTTCGATCACCGCTCACGCGATCGTGATGCCGAGCCGGACGGACCTCTACTTCCCACCTGAGGACGAGGCTTGGGCAGTCAGCCACATGCCGAATGCCGAACTCAGACCGTTCCCAAGCGTCTACGGGCATTTCGCCGGGAACAACGCCGATCCGGAGGACACCGCGTTTCTCGACCGAACCATCGCCGAACTGTTGGACAGGCACTGAACGCACTGGGTGATGCACTGCCATCAAGGTGTTGGGGTGCGGCCCGCACGGGCAGGCCATGCAGTTCTGCATGATCACGGCGGCCCTGTGATCAGCAGTACCGGCACGCGCGATCTCCGCCGAGGCCTGCGCCCGAACCCGCGGTCGCGGACGGATTTGTGCTGTCAGACGAACACAGAAGCGTCCGCGATCGGCTGCAGGCCCCGGAGCAGCCGCGGGCAACGCCCCACCAGCCCGTGATCATGCAGAACTGCACGCCCCGTCCGTGCAGTTCTGCATGATCACGCTGGGGTTGGGGGGTGACTCGCGCACGGGTGGGCGGGTTACGGCGTGCAGTTCTGCATGATCACGAGGAGGTGGCCGGGCCGCTGTGGTAGTCGGCGGCGCAGGCCTTGCCGGTGCAGTCGGTGGTCAGCATGGAGACCACGATCGCTCCGGTGTTGTTCTTGGCCTTGAAGTGGCCGACACCGTCGACGTCGCCGCCGCTGATGGCGAACAGGCTGCCGTCGGTGATGTTCAGATCGAGCTTCTTGGTGGTGGAGCCGGCGCCGACGTCCAGTTGTGCTTTGACGTTGGACGCCGCGGTGAACAAGGCGCCCTGGGCGCACTTGCCGCCGGGATCGACTGTGCCGCAATGGACTTGGTCGTGAGTTCCGGCGTGCACGGTGTAGAAGTCGACCGCCGGATGGCGCGTGGGCATGGCGCGCAGGCTGTGTTTGCCGGACCCCCCGGTCCACTCGTTGGCACCCTGGTAGAAGCCGAACACGTAGGGATCGACCAGGTTCTGCGACCCGCAGGTGGTGGCCGCCGGGTTGGCGAAACCGACTGCGGCACAGGAGCTCAGCCCATGCAGGCCACCGGCGATGTTGACGAACCGGCGGACGTCGGCCCAGCCGGCGGCGCCCTTGCCGGTCTCGTCGTGCCAGGTCAGTGCGGCCAGGGTCATGCTGACCCCGAGCGAGTGCGCCACCACGTCGACCTTGGCGGCGCCGGTGAACGCCTGCACCTGGTGGATGAAGTCGAGGATCTCGGTGTACTTGGCGGGCTTGTGATAGTTGAGCTGCGGCAGCTTCTGCTCGCTCTCGGTGAGGAAGGTGAAACCGTAGAGCTCGCAACCGTTGTAGCCGGCCGCGCGGAAGGTGTCGTACACCGAGCCGGACGCTTCCGGGTTGTTCGCGACGGCACCGGTGATGGCCGAGTCCCAGTTCACCGAACGGTCGGCGTTGCCGTGCACGAACACCACCGGGGTGCGGTCGACGTCGCACCTGCTTCCGCCGCCGAAACCCTTCTCGTCGCTCGCCGCCGGGAACGCGGAGTCGAACTGGTCGTCACTGTTCGCGCACGAGGGGAAGTCGAAACTGCCGCAGGCGAGCACCCGCGCCGACACCTGGCCGCCCGAGCCTGAACCGGAGCCGGAGCCGGAGCCGGCGACCTGCTGGACGCCCAGCACCGCCAGGATCACCGCGACGATGCCGCCGACCAGGACGCCGAACGCCTTGCGCAGGCGCGACATTCGCGATGGTTGCCCGGCAGGGCTTCCCGAGGAGTCCATGCGTCGAGGCTAGGTCGGTGGGTGCACCCGGTTTCGGCCGTTGCGGTGTGATCTGAGGCGGCGCCGGTGAGACATGGGTCTCGGCCATGCCCCGGCGCCGCCGTGGATCGTCCTCGAACGTGCAGGTCAGACGGTGACCTGCCGGTCCGCGCCGGCCTCGGTAGCGGCCGCCGCGACCAACGAGGCGTGCGTCGGCGCCTCCGGGATGTGCGCCGGACGCCCCTCAGCCATACCGCTGCGCAGCTCGGGCAGGATCTCACCGAGCAGATCCAGTTGCTCCAGAACGGTTTTCAGCGGCAGACCGGCGTGGTCGACCAGGAACAGCTGGCGCTGGTAGTGCCCGACGTAGTCACGGAACCCGAGGGTGCGCTCGAGCACCTGCTGCGGCGACCCGACGGTGAGCGGGGTCTCCTTGGTGAACGACTCGAGCGAGGGCCCGTGCCCGTACACCGGCGCGTTGTCGAAGTACGGCCGGAACTCCTTCCACGCGTCCTGGCTGTTGCGCCGCATGAAGAACTGCCCACCCAGACCGACGATCGCGGTGTCCGCCGGCCCGTGCCCGTAGTGCTCGAACCGGTTGCGGTACAGCTCGACCATCGCCTTGGTGTGCGACGTCGGCCAGAAGATGTGGTTGTGGAAGAAGCCGTCACCGTAGTACGCAGCCTGCTCGGCGATCTCCGGGGACCGGATCGATCCGTGCCAGACGAACGGCGGGACGCCGTCCAAAGGCCTTGGCGTGGAAGTGAATCCCTGCAACGGAGTACGGAACCGGCCTTCCCAGTTCACCACGTCCTCACGCCAGAGGCGGTGCAGCAGGGCGTAGTTCTCGACCGCGAGGTTGAGCCCCTGCCTGATGTCCTTGCCGAACCACGGGTAGACCGGACCGGTGTTGCCGCGACCCATCATCAGGTCGACGCGGCCGTCGGTGAGGTGCTGCAGCTTCGCGTAGTCCTCCGCGATCAGCACCGGGTCGGTGGTGGTGATCAGCGTCGTCGCGGTGGAGAGGATGATCCGCTCGGTCTGCGCCCCGATGTAGGCCAGCGTCGTGGTGGGCGCCGAGGCGATGAACGGCGGGTTGTGGTGCTCTCCGGTGGCGAAGACGTCCAGACCGATCTCCTCGGCCTTCTTCGCGATCGCCACCGTGGCCTTGATCCGCTCGTGCTCGGTCGGCGTCCGGCCGGTGGTGGGATCGGTGGTGAGGTCCCCGACCGTGAAGATTCCGAACTGCATGACTCGCCCCTCCTAGTAGTTGAAAGTACAACTACATCCTCAAACGCTCACGACGCCGCGATATTCCACAGCCTCGACGTGCACCACCCGTCGGTCGTTCAACCGCCCAGGAACTGGGTCACCCATTGCGGCACCAACGTCCCGGCCGGCCCCTGACGGCTCTCGTGGAAGGACGTCGCCCCCTCGCTCGGCTCGAGATTGAGCTCCAGGGTGCGCGCCCCGACAGCGGCGGCGAACTGGACGAACCCGGCCGCCGGGTAGACGTTGCCCGAGGTGCCGATCGAGACGAACGTGGTGCATTCGTGCAGCGCCCCGAAGATCCGGTCCATCTCGTAGGGCACCTCACCGAACCAGACCACGTCCGGACGCAGCTGCCGCGCCCCGCAGCCCGGACAGGGCGGGCGGCCACCGAGGTCGCCGTCCCAGTCGAAACGTTTCATGCAGAACCGGCACAGCGCCGCACGCAGCCGCCCGTGCATGTGCAGCACCCGCGACGATCCGGCGCGTTCGTGCAGGTCGTCGATGTTCTGGGTGACGATCAGCAGGTCGTCGCCGACCTCCTGCTCGAGTGCGGCGAGCGCCCGGTGCGCCGCGTTCGGCTCGACCCCGCTCAGCGCCCGCCGCCGCGCGTCGTAGAACGCCTGCACCATCACCGGATCGTCGTCGTAGGCCTGCGGGGTGGCGACGTCCTCGACCCGGTGGCCCTCCCACAACCCGTCGGCATCGCGGAAGGTGGGCACCCCGCTCTCGGCAGAAATGCCGGCACCGGTCAGGACGACGATCAAGGGGCCTCCTCAAAATGTCAGGTCTCCACACTACGGTCGGGAGGTGCGTTGCATCCCTGACACCATGGACGCCGTTGTGGTGGCACACATCGATGCCCGCCTGGACGGCGTCGAACGTGATCACGGCGTGCGGATCGGCTGGGCGATCGAGAGCGGCAGCCGGGCCTGGGGCTTCCCCTCACCCGACAGCGACTACGACTGCCGGTTCGTCTATCTGCGCCCGGCGACCGACTACCTGACGCCCTGGCTGCCCCGCGACGTCATCGAGACCCCGCTGGACGCCGTCTACGACGTCAACGGCTGGGACCTGCGCAAGGCCGTGGCGCTGATGGCCGACGGCAACGCCACCCTGCTCGAATGGTTGCGCTCACCGATCGTCTACCGCGGGGACGACGAACTGCGCACCCTGCTGCTCGATCTCGCGAGCCGGATCGGCGAGCCGGAGCTGGTCGCCCGGCACTACGCACACCTCGGCCGCCGGCAGTGGGAACGGCTCGGCGCAGCCGACCCTGACGCGTCGGTCAAGCTCAAAGGCTTGCTCTACGCACTGCGTCCGGCCGCCGCGCTGTTCTGGATGCGGGCCCATCCCGGCGACGCCGTCCCGCCGATGCGGCTGCAGGACCTGCTCGCCGAGACCGAGCCGCCGGCGGCGCTGGAGAGCGCCGTCCAAGAACTGATCGAGCTGAAGTCGCGCACCCGCGAGCTGGGCAGCGGCCCGATCCCGCCGCCGGTGCGCGACTTCGTGGTCGCTCAGCTCTTCGCCGACGACCTGGACGGCACGGGAAGGCGCCACCTGGACGCCTCGGTGACCAGGGCACTGGCCACTGAGGCCTTCCGGACGGCGCTCAGCTGAAGCTGCTCAGCTGAAGTCGAGCTCGCCGGTGCGGCTGCGCTTGAGCTCGAAGAACTGCGGATAGGCGGCAGCCTTGACGATGCCGTCCCACAGGTCGCCGGCCTGCTCGCCGCGCGGGGTCTTGGTGATCACCGGACCGAAGAAGGCGGTGCCGTTGACGTGGATCGTCGGGGTGCCGACGTCGTCACCGACCGGGTCCATGCCCTCGTGGTGCGAGCGGGCGACCGCGTCGTCGAGGGAGGCGTCGTCCCAGGAGTCGATCAGGTCGGCGGGCAGGCCCACCTCGGCGAGCGCGGCGACGGCCATCTCCTTGGTGATGCCCGACTGCTCGAGATGAATGCGGTTGCCCATCGCGGTGTAGAGCGGCAGCAGCACCTTGTTGCCATGGTCCTGCTCGGCCTTGATCAGCACCCGGACCGGGCCCCAGGCGGGCTTGAGCATCTCGCGGTACTCGTCGGGGATGTCCTTGTCCTTGTTCAGGTAGGCCAGTGACATCACGTGCCAGTGCACCTCGATCGAACGGACCTGCTCGACCTCGAGGATCCAGCGCGAGCTGAGCCAGGCGAAGGGGCACAGCGGGTCGAACCAGAAATCAGCCTTGTTGGTCGCGGATTCCGCGTCACTCGTCATGACGACGCCAACCCCGCGATCGGGCCGATGATTCCCGGCCGCTCAGTTCACCGGGCCACCGCTGCTCAGGTCCTCGACGTCCTCGAGTTCGTGCAGCCCGAGCCGGCGGTTGACCAGGTGCGTGACCAGCCACAACACGATGCCGACGGCCACCAGCACGGCGGCGATCGTGTACTGCGCCGGGTCCCGTCCGGTGAACGGGGTGACCAGGAACAGGCAGCAGATACCGCCGATCACCGGCAGCGCGGTCGGCGCCCGGAACGCCTCCGGGGGCGGCTCCTCGCGGCGCAGGATCAGCACGGCGACATTGACCACGGTGAACACCGCGAGCAACAGCAGCGCCGTGGTGCCGCCGAGCAGGCCGACCACACTGCTGCCGCTGTCCAGCGAGACCCAGGTGATCAGGGCGAGGGAGATCGCGGTGGTGAAGATGATCGCCACCCAGGGGGTGCGCCGTCCGGGATGCACCTTGCCCAGCACCGGCGGCAGCACCCGCTGCTTGGCCATGCCGTAGATCAGCCGGCTGGCCATCAGCATGTTGATCAGGGCGGAGTTGGCCACGGCGAACATCGAGATGAACGGCAGGATCTGGTCGATCGGCAGACCGGGGGCGCCGCGCTCGACCACGGTCACCAAGGGGGTGTCGCTGTCGACCAGTTCACCGACCGGAACCAGCGCGACGGCGGCGATCGAGACCATGACGTAGATGAGTCCGGTGATGGTCAGGCCGGTGAGCATGATCCGCGGGAAGTTGCGGGCCGGGTCCTGGGTCTCCTCGGCCATGTTCACCGAGTCCTCGAAACCGACCATGGCGAAGAAGGCCAGGGTCGTCGCGGCGGAGACCGCCAGGAAGGCGCTCTTGTCCTCGCCGGTCTCGAACATCATCACCCGCGAGAAGTCGGCGTTGCCGCCGAAGATCGCGTACATACCGACCATGATCACCAGCAACAGGCCGGACAGTTCGATCAGGGTGAGGACGACGTTGACCTTGACGCTCTCACCGACGCCGCGGAAGTTGACCAGGGCGACCAGCAACATGAAGGCGAGCGCGATCAGCACGATGCCGCCGGAGGGCAGGTCCCAGCCGAAGCCCAGCGCCATGTTCGAGGCGAAGGCTCGCGAGGCCGTCGAGGCCGAGGTGATGCCCGAGCACATCACGATGAAGGCGACCAGGAACGTCACGAAGTGGATGCCAAAAGCCTTGTGCGCGTAGAGCGCTGCGCCCGCGGCCTGCGGGTACTTGGTGACCAGCTCGAGGTAGCTGAACGCGGTGATCGTGGCCACCGCGAACGCGATCAGGAACGGCAGCCAGGCGGCACCGCCGACCTCACCGGCGACCTGCCCGGTCAAGGCGTAGATGCCGGTGCCCAGAATGTCGCCGACGATGAACAGCAGGAGCAGCTTGGGCCCCATCACCCGCCGCAGTTCGGGCTCACCGGAATGGGCCGGTGCCACACTTTCCGCGGCCATGAGTCCCTCCTCGTCGCCATTGCCGAGAAGCCTTCGCCGAAATCATCCTGCGTCGATGAAGACGTTTTGAGCAGGTTTCTTCCAGACTGCATGCTCCCGGACGGCGCGTCGAGGGTCTCGGCCGGTCCAAGTGATCGGGAGTGATCAGGAGCGATCAGGTCATTTGCCGGTCTCCGGCGTGATCACGCCGCTGACCTCGCGGATCGCGTCGCACGGGAAGCCGCCCTTCTCGGCGTGCTCGCGGATCAGCTCCGGATCCTTGGACTCGTACACGCAGAAGAGTTTGTCCTCGGTGACGTATGACTGGATCCATTCGATGTCGCTCATGTCCGCGAGCACGGCGTTCGACTTCGCCGACAGTTCGTGCAGCGCGGCGGCGTCCATCTGGCCGGCACCGGGGACATTGCGTTCGATGACGTAGCGGCCCATCGGGGTGATTCCTCCTCGTCGAGGTTCTGTCGCAACGACGCTACGCGCGAAGCCGGCACTTGCCGCCTGCCCGGATACACGTGCCGCACCCCTCCGATCGGGGAGTTACCTTGGCTGCTGATGCCGGATTCAGGCATCCCGGGGGAGGCTGAGCTGATGGTGTGGGCCCTGGTCGCGGCGTTGCTCGCCGCCGCGGGATATGCGGTGGCCTCGATCCTCGAGGCGATCGGCGCCCGGGCCGGCGGCAGCGTGCTGAACGTGCTGCGCCAGCCCACCTATCTGGCCGGCCAGGCGGTCGACCTGCTGGCCTGGGCGCTGTCGCTGCTGGCGCTGAGAACCCTTGCGGTGTACCAGGTTCAGGCCATCCTGGCCGGTTCGCTGGCCGCCACGGCGCTGCTGGCCAGGGTGTTCCTGTCGGTGCGACTGCGACGCACCGATCTGATCGCGATCGCCGTCTCGATCCTGGCGCTGGTGGTGATCGCGGCCTCGGCCGGCGCGCAGAGCGACGCCGCACCGAGCCGCCCGGTGCGGATCGGCATCGTTACCGCCGCCGTCGTCATCGCCCTGCTCGGCTGGTGGGCGTCGCGCCGCGGCCGGGCCGGAGCCTGCGCCGTGCTGGCCGGGCTGGCCTTCGGCGGTACGGCACTGTGCGCCCGGGGCCTGCCGTTGAGCGGGCACCCGCTGCACAGCCCCGCGCTGTTGGCGCGCGAACTGCTCACCGACCCGTTGAGCTACGCCCTGGTCGGGTTCGGTGTCGCCGGCACCCTGCTCTACGCGCAGGCCCTGCGCCGGGGAGCGGTGGGTCCGATGACGGCGCTGCTCTGGATCTCCGAGGTGGTACTGCCCGCGATCGCCGGAATCGCGCTGCTCGGCGACCGCATCCGCCCCGGCTGGACGGCGCCCACCCTCGCCGCCCTGGCGGTCAGCGTGGCGGCGACCTCGGTGCTCGCGCTCAGCCCCGCGACCGCCACCGCCTCTCCGGAGTGAGGATCTCGGCGAAGTGACGCTTGTTCTCGCGCAACGCTTTTGCCGCCGCGACGAGGACATCGACACGCTTCTCGGCACGGGTCGACCGCCTGGAACGTCAGGGATCCACCTTGTTCTTAAGCTGTTGTCAGTAACTACTGACGTGCAGACATCAGCCCGTTACGACCCGATTCCTGACGTGTCCGCGACTTGTGTGATCCGCACCCCACCGGCAGGCGTCCTACGATCGAGAGGTGCCCACGCCGCATCGCGCCCTGCGCTCGCTCGGTTTCCTCACCATCGGACTGTTCGACGAACACGACCCGGCACCCGGCCACGAGTCCCTGCTGCGGATCATCGAGCTCGGCGAACAACTGGGGTTCGACGGCGCCTGGCTGCGGCACCGGCATCTGCAGTTCGGCGTCTCCTCGCCGATCGCGATCATGGCCGCCGCCAGCCAGCGCACCAGCCGGATCGCACTCGGCACCGCGGTGACCCCGTTGGGCTGGGAGAACCCGCTGCGCCTGGCCGAGGACCTGGCCACGGTCGACATCCTCTCCGGCGGCCGGATCAACCCCGGCGTGAGCATCGGCCCGCCGATGCGTTGGGACGACGTCAAGGACGCCCTCTACCCGGACACCGCCGACGTCGAGGACTTCAGCTATCAGCGGGTGGAGCGGTGGCTGGCCCTGATCGCCGGCGGGCAGGCGTCGTCCTTCGCGGGCACGATGGGCATCGAGCAGTTCAGCCACCGGGTACAGCCGCAGTCGGCCGGGCTGCGCTCACGCGTCTGGTACGGCGGCGGCTCCTCGCGGTCGGCGCAGTGGGCCGGCGAGCATTCGATGAACCTGTTGAGCAGCAAC
>DAIOVT010000022.1:0-17439 GCA_036758885.1 Kineosporiaceae bacterium | reverse complement strand
CCCGCCACCAGCTAACCGCGAACGTGACAGCTATTTTCGACTGATCACGCTGGGGTGGGCGTGCGGTTCTGCATGATCACGGGACGTGTTGTGGGTCAGGCGGCTTCCTGCCGGCTCAGCGCTCGCCGCGGTCGATGCGCTCGCCGCCGACCCAGACCTGGTGCACGTCGGCCGGGGAGGCGAGGGCGAAGACTTTGGCGAGGGCGTCGTCGGCGTCCTCGGCGTGGGTCATGGCCACCTCCAGGGTGCTGCCCGGCTGCGGACGCACCCGGACCGCGTCGAACTGCTTGCCCACCGAGAGGTCACCGATCCGGTCGTCCAGACGCAGTGCCTTTGCGCCGGCCGCGGTGGCCAGGTGGAGCATGTGGGCGGGGGTCAGCGGAAGGCCGTCGTCGCCGAGCAGGGCCTGCATGAAGTAGGCCTGAAGGCCTTCGCGCAGTAGGGAGAACGACGTGCCGGCGCCGACATCGGTGCCGAGCGCCACCGGCACTCCGTGGGCCAGGTGACGGCGCAGCGGGAACAGGCCGCTGCCCAGGGCGCTGTTGCTGGAGGGGCAGTGCGACACCGCGGCGCCGCTGTCGGCGAGCACGGCGAGTTCGGCGTCCGAGGGGTGCACGTTGTGGGCCAGGACGCTTCCCGGTCCGAGCAGACCGTGCCGGTGGTAGGTGTCGGTGTAGCTGTCGCACTCGGGGAAGAGCCCGAGCACCGTGGCCACCTCTGCGGTGTTCTCGTTGATGTGCGAGGTGAAGAGCGCGCCGTCCACCTGGTCGAGCAGTTCGCGGCAGGAGGCGAGCATCGGCGCCGAGGCCGAGAGCGAGAACCGGGGCGTGACGGCGTAGCGCAGCCGGTCCTTGCCGTGCCAGCGCCCGGCCAGTGCAAGTCCTTGGGCCAGAGCCTGTTCCGGGTCGACCTCGAGCTCGGGACGCAGCAGCCGGTCGCTGACCACCAGCCCCGAACTGATCCGCAGCCCGCGGCCGGCGGCGGCCTCGAAGAGTCCCTCGACGGCGTCGGCGAAGTGCGAGCCGAAGACCAGCGCCGTGGTTGTGCCGGCGCGGATCAGCCCGTCGCAGAACTCTGCGGCGACCGCCCGGGCGTAGGCCGGATCGGCCATCCGAGCCTCCTCGGGCAGCGCGGAACGCTGCAGCCAGTCGAGCAACGGCATGCCGAGGGCGCCGATCACCCGGACCTGCGGGAAGTGCACATGGGTGTCGACCAGCCCGGGCAGCACGATCCCGCCGCGCAGGTCGACCACCGGTTCCTGTGGGTGCTCGGCGGCCACGACGTCGAAGGGGCCGCGGCGCACCACGGTCCCGGTGGCGTCGACGACGATGCCGCCGTCGAGTTCGCTGCGCAGTGCCCCACCCTCGAACGGTGAGGTGGGGGTGTCCAGGAACGAGCCGCGATAGAGGGTCATCGCTGCACTCCTTCGGTGTCGTGGGTCGCCGTCCGGGGCTCGGGGGCGGTGGACGGCGCGGGCCTGCGCCCGGCGGTGCGGCCGGGCGCCTGCCGCGCCGCCCGGTCCCGCTCGAAGGTGATCAGCAAGGACGCCGCGACACTGACCGCGATCGTGGCCGGATCCTTTCCGGTCAGTTCGGGCAGCCCGATCGGGGTCTGCACCCGCGACAGATCAGCGGGCGAATGCCCTTGCCCGGCAAGCCGTTTGCTCAATCGGGTCCACTTCGCCGAGGAGCCGATCAGGCCGATCGAGCCCAGACCGGTGGTACGCAGGGCGACGTCGACCAGGGCGGCGTCCTCGGCGTGGTCGTGGGTCATCACCAGCACGTGCGCACCCGGCGGCAGTTCGCGCATCACCAGTTCGGGAACCGGGGCGTGATGCAGGTGCACTGTGGCCGGTGTGTCGGTGGTGACCGGTTGCAGCCGAACCGGATCGACGTATCCCGAACGCGAGTCGACCAGATGCAGTTCGAGGTCGTGGCGGGCCAGCAGCCGGGCGAGTTCGGTGCCGACGTGCCCCATGCCGAAGATCGCCACCGCCTCGACCACTGCCAGCGGTTCGAGCAACAGGGTCACCTCGCCTCCGCAGCACTGCACACCGTGCCGAGCCGGGGCGTGCTCGGTCAGCCGTGAGGAGATGCTGAGCGGAGTGCTCTCGCCGCCGGCGATCATCGACCGCGCGGCCTCGATCGCCTCTTGTTCGAGGTTGCCGCCGCCGATGCTGTCCCAGGTGTTGTCGGCAGAGATCACCATCTTGGCGCCGGCGTCCCGGGGCGCGTGACCGCGCACCGAGACCACCGTGACCAGAACGCCTTCCATACGTTGCCGGCGCAGGTGCTCCACCGCACTGAGCCAGTTCACCGCCGGCTCATTTCAGGACCGACGACGCCGCCCCCACGAGCGCGGAGGCGTGCTCGGCCGAGAACGCCGAGCGGGCCTCCTCGATCGCCCAGAACACCTGCTCAGGGGTGGACGGGCACCCCAGATCGACGCTGTGCCCGACCGGGCCGAAGGCCGCCACCGCCTCGCGCAGCGCCTCACGGACGCTGAACGCCAGCATCAGCGGCGGCTCACCGACCGCCTTGCTGCCGTAGACGGCGCCGTCCTCGTGGGCCCGGGCGAGCAGCGCGACGTTGAACTCCTCGGGCATCTCGGAGAAGCTCGGCAGCTTGTAGGTGCTGGCGGCCTGGGTGAGGAAGCGTCCCCGGTTCGGACCGTCGCTCTCGTCCCAGCGCAGGTCCTCCAGGGTCAGCCAGCCGGCGCCCTGCACGAACCCGCCCTCCACCTGGCCGATGTCGATCAGCGGCGAGAGGCTGTCGCCGACGTCGTGCACGATGTCGACCCGGCGCAGCCGGTAGGCGCCGGTGAACCCGTCGACCTCCACCTCGCTGGCGGCGACGCCGTAGGCGAAGTACTTGAACGGTGCGCCCTGCATGGTCTCGGCGTTCCAGTAGAGACCCTCGGTGCGGTAGAAACCCGCGGCCCACAACTGGATCCGGCGCCGGTAGGCCTCGGCGACCAGTTGCGCGAAGGGGATCGGATCGGCGGTGGAGCCGATGCCGGTGACCAGCCCGCCACCGAACCGGACGTCGGCCGGGTGCACGCCGAGCAGCCCGGCAGCCACGTCGGCCAGCCGCGCGGTGATCTGCTCGCAACCGTTCTTCACCGCACCGCCGTTGAGGTCGGTTCCCGAACTGGCCGCGGTGGCCGAGGTGTTCGGCACCTTGTCGGTGCGGGTCGGGGCCAGCTTCACGCTGGACAGCGGCACACCCAGCGCCGTCGCGGCCACCTGCAGCATCTTGGTGTGCAGGCCCTGGCCCATCTCGGTGCCACCGTGGTTGATCAGCACCGAGCCGTCCTTGTAGACGTGCACGAGGGCGCCGGCCTGGTTGAACGCGGTGAGGTTGAACGAGATCCCGAACTTCACCGGGGTCATCGACAGGGCCCGCTTGGTGTGCGGGTGCGCCGCGTTGAACGCCTCGATCTCGGCCAGCCGGGAGGCCACGTCACCGCTCTCGAGGGTCTGGTTCCAGGAACGCTGCAGCCGGTCGGCCTGGCGTACCGGCATGCCGTAGGGGGTGGTCTGACCCTCGGCGTAGAAGTTGCGCCGGCGCAACTCGGCCGCGCTGATCGAGAGCAGCGGCGCACAACGACCGATGATGTCCTCGATCACGATCATCCCCTGCGGCCCACCGAATCCGCGGAAGGCGGTCTGCGAGGTCTTGTTGGTCTTGGCGATGCGTCCGCGCACCTCGATGTCGGGGATCCAGTAGGCGTTGTCGATGTGGCAGAGTGCCCGGGCCAGAACGGGTTCGGAGAGATCCAGGCTCCAGCCGCCGTCCGCGGTGAGCGTCGCCTGCAGGGCGCGGATGCGTCCGTCGGCGTCGAAGCCGACCTTCCACGAGGAGTGGAAACCGTGCCGCTTGCCGGAGATGGTCAGGTCTTGGGTGCGGTTCAGCCGGAAGCGCACCGGCCGGCCGGTGAGGGTCACGCCCAGGGCGGCGATCGAGGCGTAGCCGTGCGGCTGCATCTCCTTGCCGCCGAACGCGCCGCCCATGCGCAGGCACTGCACGGTGACGTCGTGGCTGGACAACCCCAGCACGTGCGCCACGATCTCCTGGGTCTCGCTCGGGTGCTGGGTGCTGGACTGGATGAACAGCTGCCCGTTCTCGTCGAGAGAGGCCAGCGCGCAATGGGTCTCGAGGTAGAAGTGCTCCTGGCCGGAGAACTCGAACTCGCCCTCGAAGACGTGGGCGCACTCGGCCATGGCCGCCTCGGCGTCGCCGCGACTGACCGTGCGCTGGGCGCCCTGGAAGCTGCCGGCCGCGATCGCCTCCTTGACGTTGATCAGGGCCGGCAGCGGCTCGTAGTCGACCTCGACCCGTTCGGCGCCCAGCCGGGCCGCCTCCAGCGTCTCGCCGAGCACCCAGACCACGGCGTGGCCGTGATACATGACCTCGCTGGGGAAGAGCGGCTCGTCGTGCTTGATACCGGCGTCGTTCACACCGGGCACGTCGTCCGCGGTGAGCACCCGGACGACGCCGGGCACCTCGAGGGCGGGGGCGACGTCCAGGCGGGTCACCCGGGCGTGTGCGTGCGGTGCCTGCACCGGGTAGGCGTGCAGGCAGCCGGGGTGCCGGGCGACCAGGTCGTCGGTGTAGAGCGCGAACCCGCTGACGTGCAGTTCGGCGCTCTCGTGGGGCATCTCGACGCCGACCACCGGGTCGGCCGGACGGGTGCTCAGTGCGGTCATCGCGCACCTCCTGCAATCGGTTCCTGCGGTGTCTGCCAAGGGGATTCGGCGTAGAGCTTGAGCACCGACTGACCGAGCATCGCGGTGCGGTAGGCGGAGCTGGCCCGGTGGTCGCTCATCGGCGTGCCGGCCGCGCGCAGTGCCTCGGCGGCGGCTGCGGCGGTGTGTTGCGTCCAGGGGGCTCCGACCAGGATCTGCTCGGCGGCGGTCGCGCGGATCGGGGTCGCCGCCACACCGCCGAGCCCGATCGCCGCCCGGGTGACGGTGCGCGAGTCGCCGCTGCCCTCGATGTCGAGGGCGAAGGCCACGGCGACGCTGGAGATGTCGTCGAAGCGGCGCTTGGCGATCTTGTGGAAGGCCACGGTCCGGGCCAGCGGCAACGGAATCCGGACGGCGCGGATCAGCTCGCCGGCCCGGCGCACCGATTGCCGGTAGCCGGTGAAGTACTCCGCCAGCGGTACCTCGCGTTCGCCGTCGGCGCCGGCCAGCACCACGTTCGCCTCCAGCGCCAGCAGGGCGGGCGGGCTGTCACCGATCGGCGACCCGGTGCCGAGGTTGCCGCCCAGGGTCGCGCCGTTGCGGATCAACCGCGAGGCGAACTGCGGCCACAGCTGGTCGAGCAGCGGCACCCGGCCCTCCAGCATCCGCTCGCACTCCGAGAGGGTCAGTGCGGCACCGAGTTCGATGCTCTCGGCACCGATCTCGAAGGTGCGCAGCTCGGGCAGCCGGTCGATCGCCACCACCAGGGGGGCGCGCCGTCCGCGGATGTTGACCTCGACGCCCCAGTCGGTCGATCCCGCGACCAGGACGGCGTCCGGTTGCCCGGCCAGGATCTCGTGCGCCTCGCCGAGGCTCTTCGGACGGATGAAAGTCGCTGCGCCCCAGGCGTACCGGGTCGCCCGCGGGGCCGGTGCGGGCCGGGTTCGACGGGCCGCCAGGACGTCCTCCGGCGGCGGGGTGCCGAGCGCGTAGGCGGCGTCCCGGATCGGCCGGTAGCCCGTGCAGCGACACAGATTGCCGCTGAGCGCGTGCAGGTCGAAGCCGTTCGGGCCGTGTTCGTGGCCGGACTGGTCATGCTCCCCGGAGGTGTTGTGGGCGGCGTTGCCACCGGACAGCGGATCGGCCTCGCCGGCTCGATCCGGGCGGTAGTACTCGGCGGCCATGCTGCAGACGAAACCCGGTGTGCAGTAACCACATTGGGAACCGCCACGCTGCGCCATCTCGTCCTGCACCGGGTGCAGGTCACCCGGCCGGCCGAGGCCCTCGGCGGTGATCACCTCCTGGCCGTCCAGGGCGAGTGCGGGCACCAAACAGGCGTTGAGCGCCGTCCAGCGGGTACTGCCCGCGCCGTCGGGCCCCTCGGCCTCGGGGCGGGCGACCAGGATCGAGCAGGCGCCGCACTCGCCCTCGGCGCAGCCCTCCTTGGCGCCGGTCAGGCCCTGATTGCGCAACCATTCGAGCGCGGTGACGTACGGCTCGATCGCGCCGATCGGGCGCCGGGCGCCGTTGACGACGATCTGGGGGGTGTTCGCGGCGGTGGCCTGAGTTCCGGGTTGAGCATCGACGCTCATCGGTGGTCCTTTCGTCTCGGGATCAGTTCGGTCCCTCTCCCCCCGGTGTCGAGTCGGATCGGTCTCGACCTCTTGCGGGTCACGACCCTCGGTAGGTCGAGTAGCTGAACGGGCTGAGCAGTACCGGCACGTGATAGTGCTGCTCGGCATCGGCGATGTCGAAGGCGATCAGCACGCGGGGGTAGAAGGCCTCGCGGCCCCCGGCGGCGAAGTAGGCGCCCACCTCGAAGACCAGGGTGTACTCGCCCTCGGCCAGCTTCTCCGGGCCGATCGTCGACACCCTGCCGTCGGCGTCGGTGACTCCGCTGCCGATCGTCTCACCCGCGTGGATCAGCGTGATCGCCACTCCTGCAGCGGGTTTGCCGATGCTCGAGTCGAGCACATGCGTGCTCAGGGTTCCCATGTCTCACACCACCTGTTCCAGACGTAGCAGGGCGATCTCGCGCAGTTGCGTGACCACCTCCGCGCGTTCGCTCGCGTCGTCGTTGTCCAATCGGCGCCGCAGCTCGGCCAGGATCTGGGCCGAGTCCCGGCCGGCCGCCCGGATCAGGAAGACCCGGTCGAACCGCTTCTCGTAGGCCAGGTTCCCCTCGTGCAGGGCGGTGGTGACGTCGCCGTCGGCGGCGTCCACCCCCGACTGCTCGCTGGCCGAGAAGGCCTTGTCGTGGCCTGCCCCCGCCCGCTCACCGATCCGTGGATGGCCCGCCAGGGCGGCGTCCAACTCGTCATCGGTGAGCGTGGCGGCGGCCCGCCCGGCCCGATCCCGCAGGTCGTCCAGGTCGGCGTAGGGCCGGGCCTGGGCGACCTCGCTCGCCCAGCGCGGGACGTCCAGACAACGGAGCAGGCGTTGTTCGGCCGTCGCGGCGTCCAGGGCGTTGAACCCGGCGATCGCGGGATCGGGTCGGTCGGTCATCGGTTCCTTCACTCCTTAGTCCTCCACAAAACGGGCTTGGGCGGAATGGATCGGGTTGGCGTCGGCCACCAGCCGGTTGAACCGGTGGGTGGCGATCTTGGCGATCTCGACCATTGCGGCGGCGTGCTCCTGACTGGGCGAGTTGCTCAACCGCTCCCAGCCGTGCCGCAGGATCTGGTTGAAATTGTCCTGGTCACGGACCGAGACGATCAGCGGGAAGCCGAACCGTTCTCGATAGGCCTGGGTCAGCGAGCCGAGTTCCTCGTGCTCCTGTTCGGCGAGCCGGGTCAGGCCCAGGACCGACTGGTCGGCGTAGGAGTGGTCGCCGGCGTCGCCGGTGGTCACCGCGACCGAGCCGAGGTCGGGGTAGGAGTTGATCAGTTCGGTCTGCTCCGACGTCGTGGCCGAGTACAACGCCTCCTGGAAGGCCCGGCGCAGGTCGTGGGTGTCGGCGAAAGGACGCTGGTCGAACGCCCGCTCGACCGCCCAACGAGGACCCTGGAACAGACCGGAGAAGGTGTCCGCGAACTGGTCCGGGGTCATCGAGTTGACCTCCTCGAGCCGGACCAGGTCGTGTCCGGGGCTGCCGGCGACGGCCGGCCCACGGCCCTTGCCGATGTGGTGGAACACCACGTTGAGCAGGATCGCGGTGATGCTGCCCAGCGTGATCCCGCTGCCCAGGATGATCTGGGCCCAGCTGGGCACCGCCTTGGCGACGTCCGGCTGCGCCGTCACGTACATGGCCAGACCGAGGCTGGTGGACACGATCACCACGTTGCGGTGATCGTGGAAGTCCACCCGCGACAGCGTCTGGATGCCGACCGCGGCGACCGTGGCGAACATCGCCAGGGCGGCACCGCCGAGCACCGGGTGCGGAATACCCGCCACCAGCGCACCGGCCTTGGGGATCAGCCCGATCACGATCATGATCGCGCCGGCCGCGGCCACCACGAACCTGCTCTTCACCTGGGTGAGCCGGACCAACCCGACGTTCTCGGCGAAACAGGTGTAGGGGAAGGAGTTCAGCACCCCACCCAGGGTGGTGGCGAGCCCGTCCGCGCGCAGGGCGCGGGCGACGTCCTCCCGGACGATCCGCTTCTCGACGATCTCACCGGTGGCGAACACGTCACCGGTGGTCTCCACCGCCGTGATCAGCATGACCACGATCATGGAGATGATCGCCGCGATCGAGAACTTCGGCCAGCCGAAGTAGAACGGCGTGGTCACCCCGACCCAGGACGAACTGGCGACGTCACCGAAGTGGGCGTCGCCGAGTGCCCAGGCGACCAGGGTGCCGATCACCAGACCGACCAGGACCGCGACCGTCGCCATGAAACCCTTGAAGATGCGCTGGATCGCGACGATCAGCGCGAGGGTGCCCAGGGCGTAGGCGAGGTTGCGGCCGCTGGTCGGGTCCAGCGACGGACCGGCGCCGCCGGCGGCGTCGGCGGCCGCCACCGGCAGCAGGGCGATACCGATGATGGTGATCACCGAGCCGGTGACCACCGGCGGGAAGAAGCGGATCAGCCGGCTGAAGTACGGGGCCATCAGGAAGGTGAACAGACCCGCCACGATGACGGCCCCGTAGATGACCAGGAGACCTTCGGTGCCGCCCCCCGCGGCAAGGCCGATGGCGATCATCGGCGAAACAGCAGTGAATGTGACTCCCTGCAGCAGAGGGAGTCTCACCCCGACCTTCCAGAACCCTACGGACTGGATGATCGAGGCGATTCCGCAGGTGAACAGATCGGCGTTGATCAGGTGGATCAACTGTTCCTGGGTGAGGCCGATCTGGTTCGCGAGCAGGATCGGGACGATCACTGCGCCGGCGTAGAACGCCAGCACGTGCTGGAATCCGTAGACGGCGAGCTTGGGGGCGGGAAGTACCTCGTCGACGGGGTGCCGAGAGGACTTGGCGCCGGAGGTGGCGATGGCCATCTGTGCCTCCGTGTAGGGGGGGTCAGCAGAATCCGGGAGTTGCCTTCCAGGCGAGGCCGGCATCGGAGCCGTTCTCGCGAGTCACCGTGGCCTCGATCAGGCCGTAGGGACGGTCAGCGGCGATGAACACCTCGTTGTTGTTCTCCAGTCCGAAGGGTGACAGGTCCACGACGAAGTGGTGCTTGTTCGGCGCCGAGAACTTGATCTCAGCCACGTTCTCGTGAGCTTTGAGTACCGCGGTGCCCATCTGGTACAGCGTCTGCTGCAGGGCCTCGCTGTACTCGGCGGCGAAGGCCTCGAGCAGAATCCGGCGGATGTCGGCGAAGGACGCGTCGAAGTCGGCGACGTCGCTGTTCTCGTGCCGCCAGCGGACGACCATCGAGGTCGCCATGATCCGGTCCTCGGTCTCCTGCAGCGTCGTGTACTTGTCCTTGAGGAAGCCCCGGAAACCCGATCCGGTGGACTTGAGCACCACCAGGTCGCGCAGACCGGAGACCACCCACTGCTTGGTGCCTTCGGACGACGCGTCGGTGGTCACCACGGTGGTGCGTACCTCGGGGCCGCGCCGGACGAAGGAGTGGTCGTGGCCCTGGCCGCCGACCTCGATCCGGTCCCAGAAGTACTCCTCGATCTCGACCCGGGAGCCGTTGGACGCCGGGCAGGCCTCGAGGAAGTGCTTCCCGAGGGTCAGTGCGTACTCCTCGGGCGAGGAGAAGGCCTTCTCCTTGGCGAAGGCGAAGGCGGTGTTCTTCTGCGTGTCGGTGGGGAGCACCGCGGCCTGATCACCGGTGATGTGTGCGTCGGTGAAGTCGCCACGCAGGGCCGAGGAGACGTTGAAGTCGCGGATCTCGTGCCGGGCGGTGTCGCGATAGACCCGGACCACCCGGTTCTCGGCCTTGCCGTACTGGTTCTCTCCCAGGACGATTCCCATGCGCAAGCTCCTTTGCTCAATGTGACTTCCTTCTCGTGGATTGTTGGGAACATCCACATGGCGGAAGCGTGATACCGCATTACGGAAACAGGTTAGGAGTGCGGCTGAGTGATGGTCAAGGGTCCTGTGTGGCCCTAGAAGTCGATCTTCATCGGGCCGGTCCGACCGCCCGGCGCAGCGTGCCGATGTGCTCGGGCAGAGTCCGGCAGCAGCCGCCGACCAGCCGGGCGCCGGCCCCGGCCCAGGCCGCGACGTCGGCCTCGGCCAGGCCCGGGCGACCCCGCCATCGCCTGCTGCCGCCGTCCCACACCTCGCCGCTGTTCGGGTACACCACAACGGGTTTGGCCGAGTGCGACGCCGCCGCACCGACCACCGCGGTCAGCCCGTCCGGACTGGTGCAGTTCACGCCGACGGCGACGACGTGCGGGCTCTGACCGGCCATCGTGAAGGCCTCGGTGGCGTCCTCGCCGAGCCTCGTCCGGGGCCGCCCCCGGACGTCGAGGACGGTGGTCAGCGAGATCCAGGCCGGTATCCGCAGCGTCTCCAGTTCCAGCAGCAGCGCCTCGACCTCGGCCAGTCGTGGGATCGTCTCGCAGGCCAGGACGTCGGCCCCGGCGGCGGCCAGCAGTTCGAGCCGGGGCCGGTGGAAGGCGCGCAGCCCGGCCACCGTGTCGCGCGGTTCGGGGTAGTCGCCGGTGTACTCCTGGCCGCCGGCCAGCACCGCGCCGTAGGGGCCGACCGAGGCAGCCACCCAGGCACGCCCGCCGAGGCCGGCGTCGTCACGGGCCCGGACGGCGATCCGTACCGAGTCGGTGATCAGCTCGCGGGCCCGGACGGCGCCCAGCCCGGCGGCCGCGAAACCCTCGAGGCTGGCCTGGTAGCTCGCGGTCGTGGCGATCTCGGCCCCGGCCTCGAAGTAGGCGCGGTGGGCCGCCGCGATCGCCTCCGGATCGTCCTGGAGCAACGCGGCCGACCACAGTGCGGTGGAGACGTCCTTGCCCTGCCGTTCGAGTTGGGTCGACAACCCGCCGTCCAGCACCACGACGCGCTCGGCCAGGGTTGCCGCCAGATCCGGCGGGACGGGGGTGGTCATCGGGAAGTTCACCTCGGATAGCCTGCCGACGAGCCGGTTTCGGATCGCCGTCCCACGGCGGTCGGTAGGCGTTTTGTCGGTGGCCTGTCGCAGGATGGGCGGGCCAGTCGGACGTGGATCGGACCTGTGGCAGGGCCTTGTAGAAGGAATGGGAAGAGGGAATGGCAACAACTGCGCAACCAGTACCTCAGCCGGTCACCGCGAAACTGACCGGCGCCGCCATCTTCCTGGTTCTGACCGTCGGTTCCGGCCGCGCCGCGGAGAAGACGGTGCGCGAGTTGTGTGCCGACCTTTCCTCGCTGGTCCGCGGGGTGGGCTTCCGCTCGGCCGATGGGCAACTCAGCTCCGTCATGGGAATCGGCTCGCAGTTGTGGGACCGGTTGTTCGACGGCCCGCGGCCGGCCGGGTTGCACCCCTTCGAGGAGATCGACGGTGCGCATCTGGCGCCGTCCACGCCCGGTGACCTGCTCTTCCACATCCGGGCGACCCGTATGGACCTGTGCTTCGAACTGGCCACCCACGTGGTGTCCCGGCTGTCCGGTGTCGCCGAGGTGGTCGACGAGGTGCACGGGTTCAAGTACTTCGACCAGCGCGACCTGCTGGGTTTCGTCGATGGCACCGAGAACCCCGAGAACGACGCCGCGGTCGCCGCGGCGCTGATCGGCGACGAGGATCCCGACTTCACCGGGGGCAGCTACGTGATCGTGCAGAAGTACCTGCACGACATGGACCGCTGGAACCAGGTGCCGGTGCACGAGCAGGAGGACATCGTCGGCCGCGACAAGCTCTCCGACATCGAGCAGTCCGAGGCGGCCAAGAAGCCGTACGCGCACAACGTGCTGACCAACATCGAGGACGACGACGGCGAGCAGTTGCAGATCCTGCGCGACAACATGCCCTTCGGCGAGGTGGGCCGGGGTGAGTTCGGCACGTACTTCATCGGCTACGCCTGTGAGCCGGGGCGCACCGAGACCATGTTGCGCAACATGTTCATCGGGTCTCCGCCCGGCACCTACGACCGGTTGCTCGACTTCAGCACCGCGGTCACCGGCACCTTGTTCTTCGTGCCGACGACGACCTTCCTCGACGACGTCGACCCGGACGCCGAGACGGTATCGGCCGGCACCGACCTGAGCGGTGATCCGGCGCCCCCGGCCGGCGACAGCGGGGCGTCGAGCACCGATGACCAGAACGATGACACAGAGACGTCCGTGGAGCCGGCAGCCGAGCCGTCGGCCGGTGACGGTTCGCTCGGAATCGGCTCGCTGAGAACACCTTTGGGAAAGTGAGAGAGACATGGACAACCTTCATCGGGATCTCGCCCCGGTCTCGACGGCGGCCTGGGCCGAGATCGAGGACGAAGCCACCCGCACCCTGAAGCGGTATCTCGGTGCCCGCCGGGTGGTCGATGTCGTCGGACCGCGGGGGGTGAACTTCTCCGCCGTCGGCACCGGCCACATCAAGGAGATCAAGACCCCGTTCGACCAGGTCGAGACCTGGCAGCGAGAGGTGAAACCGCTGGTGGAGCTGCGGGTTCCGTTCGATCTCTCCCGTGACGCGATCGACGACGTGGCCCGTGGTTCCTCCGACTCAGACTGGGAACCGGTCAAGGAGGCCGCCCGGGCCATCGCCTTCGCCGAGGATCGTTCCGTCTTCGAAGGGTTCGGCGCCGCGGGTATCGGGGGCATGCGCGAAGAGAGCAGCAACGACCCGGTGACCCTGCCCGATCACGTCGCCGACTGGCCCGAGACCGTGGCCCAGGCGATCAGCGCTCTGCGCCTGGCCGGTGTCGACGGTCCCTATGCGCTGGTGCTCGGCGCCACGCCGTACACCGACGCCAGCGGCGGCAGCGACGACGGTTACCCGTTGCTGCGGCACATCGAGCGCGAGGTCGACGAGGTGATCTGGGCGCCGGCGATCGAGGGCGGTTACGTCGTCAGCACCCGGGGCGGTGACTTCGAACTGAGCATCGGGCAGGACTTCTCGATCGGCTACCTCAGCCACGACGCCTCCAGCGTGAAGCTCTACCTGCAGGAGACGTTCGTCTTCCGGGTGCTCACCACCGAGGCGATCATCTCGCTGACCAGTCCCTCGTCCTGAGCTCGCACGCAGATCATCGGGCAGCCCCGGAGGTGGCACACATGAGCAGTCTGCTGGTCACCGGGATCGGTGAGCTGGTGACCAACGACCCCGATCGTGAGGGGGCCGAGGCGTCGCAGGACGCGCGGTCGGGGCTGCTGCGCAACGCCGCGGTGCTCGTCGATCAGGGACGCATCGCCTGGGTCGGTGCCGCTGCCGAGGCCCCGACGGGGGCCGAACAGGTGATGGACGTCGCCGGCGCGGCGGTGATCCCGGGCTTCGTCGACTCGCACGCGCACTTGGTGTTCGCCGGTGACCGGTCGGCCGAGTTCGCCGCCCGGATGAGCGGAACCCCTTATGCCGCAGGGGGAATCCGGACGACGGTGGCGGCCACCCGGGCCGCCACCGACGAGGAGCTCGTGGCGAACCTGCGCCGGCTGATCGCCGAGATGCTGCGGCAGGGAACGACCACGGTCGAGGTGAAGTCGGGCTACGGGCTGACGGTGGACGACGAACAACGTGCGCTGCGGCTGGCCCAGGTGCTGACCGCCGAGACCACCTATCTCGGTGCGCACGTGGTGGCGCCCGAGTTCGCCGAGAACCCCGGCGGCTACGTCGACCTGGTCACCGGGGAGATGCTGGCCGCCTGCGCGCCACACGCACGGTGGATCGACGTGTTCTGCGAGCGTGGCGCCTTCGACGCCGATGCGTCCCGCGCCGTGCTCACCGCGGGGATGGCCCGCGGGCTGCTGCCGAGGATCCACGCCAACCAGCTCGGCCCCGGCCCCGGCGTACAACTGGCGGCCGAGGTCGGCGCTGCGGCGGCCGATCACTGCACCTTCCTGGACGCCTCCGACATCGCCGCCCTGGCCGACTCCGGCGTGGTCGCGACGCTGCTGCCCGGGGTCGAGTTCTCCACCCGTTCGCCCTATCCGGACGCACCGGCCCTGCTCGCCGCCGGGGTGACCGTGGCCCTGGCCACCGACTGCAACCCCGGCTCGTGCTTCACCTCGTCGATGCCGATCTGCATCGCGCTCGCGGTGCGCGAGATGCGGATGACCCCGGCACAGGCGCTCTGGTCGGCGACCGCGGGCGGGGCGGCGGCGTTGCGCCGCGACGACGTCGGGGTGCTCAGGCCCGGGGCCCGGGCCGACCTGGCGGTGCTCGACGCGCCGTCCTACGTGCACCTGGCCTACCGGCCGGGGGTGCCGCTGGTGCGCACCGTGATCAAGGACGGCGCCGTGCGGTACCGCAGCGCCTGAGGTCAGCGCGGGCGGGTCACCGCGGCCGGCTTCTTGCCCGCCGAGTTCTGGTAGTACGAGGCCGCCTTGCGGGTGGCGGCGATGCGGACGGCGCCGATCGCGGCGCCGGAGAGGGCCCCCCACAGCAGTGCCTTCGACCAGTCGACGTCCGGGTCGTCGGGGTTCGACGGCGGGTCCTCCCCGGTCGCCGCCTGCCAGGCGGTCTTCAAACCCTTGTCGGCGACCACTCCTGCCGCCGCGACGGCGCCGCCGGCCAGCAGTCTCCAGACGATCGGTCCCATGATCCACCCGTTCGCTCGTCTCGACCGCCCTCGCGGCGCGGCCTGTTCCATCATGTCATCTGAGCCCGTGCCGGAGATCTGCGTGCCACTAGTGGCCCGAGTTCGAAGTTCATTGACGGTTGCCGGTGTTCGGGTGGATGCATCGCAAGGCGGAGCCCGAAGCCAATACCGGTGTTGTATTGGCGAGGGCGACAACGCCGCGAGGCGCCGCCCGGGCGCCGCCAATCGTCGAGAGACTTCGAACTCGGGTCACTAGCTCCCGAAGCGGATCTCCACGCGACGGTTCTTCGCTCGACCGTCCGGGTCGTCCTTACCGTCGGCGCGGGTGTTGGCCGCTACCGGGTTCTTCTCGCCGAAGCCCTTCACGTCGAGCGCCAGATCGGGCCTCGCGCTCGTGATCGCTGCCGCCACCGCCTTGGCCCGTGCTCGCGACAAGGTGAGGTTGCCGGCGTCGCTGCCGATGCTGTCGGTATGGCCGTACACCCTCGTGGCCGCCTTCTGCGGTGCCTTGGCGATCAGCTGGCCGATCTTCGTTCTTGCCGTTGCGGTCAGCTCGGCCTTGCCGAAGTCGAACAGCACGTCGGAACGCAACGTGATCACGGTGTCGGAGCCGTCCCGCGTGCTGGAGTCGAGCGGTTTGATGTTGCTGTCGATCCTCAGCCGGCCGTCGTCGATCGCGTTCGGGGCGGCGTCGATCGAGTGGATCGAGCCGGTCAGGTCGCGATCGGAGATCGGCGGCAGATCGTCGAGTCCTTCGGCAGTCGCGGCCCCGCCCGTGAGCAGCGGCAGACTCAACGCCAGGACGGCGATGCCGAGCCGGCGTCTCGTACCGATCGAGACCGGGCCGATCACGACCGGGCCGATCACCACCGGGCCGATCACGAGTGGGCCGATCACGAGAGCGGCACGTTCCGGAAGGCAGGCGCCTCGTCGAGGATCACCAGGTCCATGGCGGTCACGTCGTCCGGCGGGGCAGCAAATACGGCGTAGGCGTACACCGGCTGCCCCGAGACGAGCTCGAGGCGATTCGCGGCGGAGCTCAACGACCCCTCCCCGGTCTTGGCGACGTCGTGTTGGGTGAGGTTCTTGGTGTCGATCGCATAGGGACGCCACTCCCCGTAGCCCAGCTGTTTCGTCAGCGTCTGCGAACCCGTGCCCGCCTTTGCCGACGCGGTGTACGTCGGAGTCATCGCCAGGGCGAGGGTCACGATCTTCCCGCTCCGTCTCAGAGCGAGGACATCGATCTTGAGCGTCGACTTCGGATCCCCGGCGATCGGGAAGGTGATGGTGTTGGAAGCGATCGGATTCTGTAGCGCCGCGGGATCGATACCGGCTTCGGCCGCGCTACTGGCCGAGACGCCGTTCGCCGAAGCGCTGTCCGCCGACGTGCCGCTCGCCGAAGAGCCACTCGTCGAAGAGCCGCCGTCGGATCTCTGCGACCCGGACGAGGTTCCGGACGAGTCGGACGTTGCTCCGGTGGTGGAGTCGGCGGAGCAACCGGCCAGGAGCAGCGCCAACCCGATGAGCGATACGAATGTTGCTCTATGTGTCTTTGTCATCACAGAATCCCCCCGATACGGGCAATTGATCACATAACGTGTCCGGGGGACATTCAAGATGACGACGAGCGGTCGGCCAAGTCGGCAGAGGAAAGTACGGCTCGAAGGACTCCTGTGGCTCGACCGAGTGTTAGCCTCGCCAACGCGACAGGGGAGTGCCGAAGGGCACTGAGAGTGCGGGGCAACCGCAGACCCTCGAACCTGATCCGGGTCATGCCGGCGAAGGGAGTCGAGTCTCGACCGGTTGTCCGCCGGTCCCCCTCCTGAACAGGAGGATTGCCATGAGTCAGCAAGACATGAGCCGGCGGCGTGACGCCGTCGGCACGCCACCCGACGCGGACGCCGCGATCACCCCGATCGCCCCCGCAACCCGCTCCTGGCGGGTGGTCGACATCGTCATCGCCAGCGTGCTCGGCGTCGCCGGTGGCGTCTTCTTCTGGGTGGTCGCGCACAGCTGGGATGCGATCACCGCACCGCTCTCCTTCTACCCGCCGGCCTCGGCGCTGCTCGGCGGGCTGTGGCTGCTGCCCGGCGTGCTCGGCGGTCTGGTGATCCGCAAACCCGGTGCGGCGATCTACGTCGAACTGGTGGCCGCCTCGCTCGAGGCGCTGCTCGGCAACAAGTGGGGATTCACGACGGTCTGGTACGGCCTGCTCGAGGGGCTGGGCGCCGAGATCATCCTGGCGATCTTCCTCTACCGCCGGTTCGGGCCGATGGTGGCCCTGCTCGCCGGAGCCGGTGCCGGGCTCGCCCTCGGCGGTCTCGATCTGACCTTCTGGTACACCGAGTTCGAGACGGCGCACCAGATCGCCTACGTCGCCTTCGCCGTGGTCTCGGGCGCGATCATCGCAGGCCTCGGTGGCTGGGCGTTGACCCGTGCGCTCGCCCGAACCGGGGCCCTGAGTTCCCTCGCCTCGGGGGCCTCGGCGCCACGGGTCTAGCCATGCCCAGCACCGATCCGATCAGCACCGATCCGATCAGCACCGATCCGATCAGCACCGATCCGATCGGTACCGCGCCGGTCGGTGTGCGGGCCCGGGGCTGGGGCTGGCGGCATTCCACCCGCAAGGCCTGGGCGGTGCGCGATCTCGACCTGTCGGTCGC
>DAIOVT010000021.1:0-17487 GCA_036758885.1 Kineosporiaceae bacterium | reverse complement strand
GAGGTCCGCGAGAAGTTCACGATCGCCGACGCGACCACCGATCCCGAACAGGTGGCCACCGATCCCGACCTGGACATCGTGCTGGTGCTCACCTCGATGCGCGAGCACGGCGACTTCGCCGAGAAGGCCCTCGCCTCCGGACGGCACGTGCTGGTCGAGAAGCCGATGTCGGTCGACCTCGACCAGGCCGCCCGCATGGTCGAACTCGACCGGAACGGGCCGGCGAACCTGTTGTGCGCCCCGCACGTCGTGCTCAGCCCGGACTTCCAGGAGATGTCCCGCATGCTGCACGAGGGCCGGATCGGGCGGCCGTTGCTGGCCCGGGCCCGCTACGGCTGGGACGGCCCGGACTGGGGCCAGTGGTTCTACCGCGAGGGCGGCGGCCCGCTGTTCGACCTCGGCGTCTACAGCGTCACCTCGCTGACCGGCCTGCTCGGCCCGGCGCGCAGCGTCACCGCGATGACCACGCGCAGCCGGGACCGCCGGGTGGTGGACGGCGAGGAGATCGAGGTGCAGACCGAGGACACCTTCCAGATCGTGCTCGAACTGGGCCCGCCCAGCGGTGAGTACACCGCGCTGGCCACGGTGACCACCGCCTTCGGCATGCAGCAGACGCACTGCCCGGCGGTGGAGGTCTACGGCCTGGACGGCACGCTGCAGATGCTCGGCGAGGACTGGGCGCCCGAGGGTCTGGAGCTGTGGGAGAACAAGGTCGGCGCCTGGCAGCGGTTCCACAGCCACTCCCGGTACTGGCCCTGGACGGCGGGGCTCACCCACCTGGTCGATTCGGTACGGGCCGGCACCACGCCGTACATGCGGCCCGAACACGCTTTTCACGTACTGGAGATCATGCTCAAGGCCATGGAGGCAGGGCGTACCGGTACCACGCAGAAGTTGCAGAGCACCTTTGTTCCGCCGGCGCCGATGGCACGAGGCCAGCGTGGTCCGGAGCACCTGGTCCACGACCGGGTGCACGAGGACGCCGTCTGATTCAGGTTCCTGCACAACGGATCTCACAGGGATCCCGGGCACGGTTCTCGCACAGACAGCGTCAGGAGTACGGACAGACCCACCAACACTCCGGTTCGAGCAGTTCGCGCCGGACCCGGCACCGCGGAGGCACTGATGACCCCGTCCCGTAGAGACTTCCTTCGGCTCTCGCTGGCCGGAGCAGCCGTGCCGCTGGTCGCCACGGCGTGTGCCCCCGGTACGTCCGGATCGGCGGCGTCGAGCAGCAGTTCGGCCGGCGCGGCCGTCAGCACCGACGGTGCCGCGATGGGCGACGTCTCGCTGACCATGCTCGACTCCTGGGTGGAGAGCGCCGCACCCCTGCAGAACAAGGCGATCAACGCGGTCAACGCCGCCTTCACGAAGAAGTACCCGAACATCAAGATCACGCGGAAGTCGCTGACCTTCGACGAGATGAACAAGACCCTGAAGCTGTCCCTCTCCGGCGACACCGCCCCGGACATCGCCCCGGCGAACAACGGGTGGCAGGGCATCGGTCAGTTCGCCAAGTCCAAGCTGATCCTCGACCTGGAGCCCTACGCCAAGGCCTACGGCTGGGCCGACCGCTTCCCCGAGACGCTGGCCCGCCAGCACCAGGTCACCGCCGACGGTTCGCAGATCGGCACCGGCAACTTCTTCGGTGTGCCGGTCGCCCAGGGCGTGTTCATCTCGATCTTCTACAACCGGGCCAAGCTCGCCAAGCTCGGCGAGAAGGTGCCCACCACCATGGCCGAGATCGACGCCCTCCTGGCCAAGGCGAAGGCCGCCGGCGAGGTGCCGATGATGATCGGCACGCAGGACCAATGGCTCGCCACCACAACGCTTTTCGCACTGATGAACGTCTACGCCGACAAGAAGGCGATCGGTGACTTCGTCTACGGCATCGGCGGCACGGCGGCCGACACCGGCATGAAGCAGGCGGCGCAGACCTACCAGAAATGGGCGACCTCGGGGTACCTGCCGAAGAACTTCGCGGGCATCCCCGGCGCCGATTCCGGTCAGTCCTTCACCGAGGGCACCGGGCTGATGTACGTGTACTACAGCGATTCACTGCCGTTCAAGACCACCCTCGACGCGGACAAGTTCGGTGCCTTCTTCCTGCCGTCACCGGGCGCCGTCCAGGCCACCGGGGCGGGGTCGCAGAACCTGTCGATCGCGGCCCGGTGCAAGAACCCGGACGCCGCCGCGCTCTACCTCGACTTCGTCTCCAGCAATGAGGCCGGCGACATCTCGCTGGCCACCGGCCTGACCCCGCTGATGGGTACCTACCAGCCCACCTCGAGCACCGGCCCGATGCTGACCGACGAGATCGGTCAGCTCAACGCGCTGCAGGGCTCCGACGGGTTCGTGCCCTACTTCGACTGGGCCTCGCCCACCATGCTCGACACGTTGGGCGCGCAGTGTCAGCTGCTGATGGCCGGCAAGATCACCCCCGACCAGATCGTCGAGGCCTGCCAGAAGGACTACGACGCCTTCCGTAAGACGCAGGGCAAGTAAGTCGTGTCCGCAACGTCGTCGGGACGTTCGGACCCGTCACCGGCCACCGGGGCCACCGGAGCCACCGCCCCGGTGGCCCCGGTGACACGGCGGTCGCGCCGTCCGCGACGGTGGATCGGCTGGCTGTACGTGTTACCGGCGTTGCTGCTGTACGGGTTCGTCGTCCTGGTGCCGGCGTTGCAGAGCGTCAACTACTCCTTCTACCGATGGGACGGCGTCACCCCGGGCACCTGGGTCGGCCTGTCGAACTATCGCGATTTCTTCGCCGATCCCGACCTGCGGGACTCGGTGACCCGCATCGGTGTGCTGATCCTGTGCTTCCCGGTGCTGCCGATCCTGCTCGGGATGCTCAGCGCCGCACTGCTGGCCCGGCATCAGCAGCGCGGCTTCGCCGCGTTCCGCTGGATCATCTTCCTGCCCCAGGTGCTCACCTCGGTGGTCGTCGCGGTGCTCTGGAAGCAGCTCTACGGACCCGACGGACCGATCAACAAGGCGCTCCGCGCCCTGGGTCTGGAGGCGTTGACCCGCAACTGGCTGGGCGACTTCTCGCTCGCCCTGCCGGCGCTCGGGCTGGTCGGTACCTGGGTCACCCTGGGCCTGTGCATGGTGTTGTTCGTGGCCGGTTCGGCGGCGATCCCGACCTCGCTCTACGACGCCGCCCGGGTGGACGGTGCCGGTCCGCTGCGGGAGTTCTTCGCGGTCACCCTGCCCGGGTTGCGCTCGCAGGTGGCGGTGGCGATCACACTGACCGTGACCACCGCGCTGCGCACCTTCGACCTGGTCTGGCTGACCACCCGCGGCGGCCCGGGCACGAGCACCGTCACCCCGTCATACCTGTTGTACGTCAAGGCTTTCTCGGTCGGTGACGTCGGCGCGGCGGCGGCGATCGGTGTGGTGATCGCGGTGGTCTCGCTGTTGCTGGCGCTGCTGGTGATCGCGATCAGCGAGCGGGACGCCTGATGGCCGGCGTCCGTACCGAGAAGATCCTCGGCTACGCGATCCTGATCCTGTTCGCGATGGCGGTGGTGCTGCCGGTGATCTGGCTGCTGCTCGCCGCGACCAGTCCGCGCCACAACGCCGGCGTCGATCTCGGCGCGATCCGGCCGATGAACTTCGTCGACGCCTGGCAGCGCACCGATTTCGGCCGGCACCTGCTGAACAGCCTGGCCATCTGTGTCGGTGCGGTGGCGGCGACCACGGTCGCCTCGGTGCTCGCCGCCTACGGGCTCACCATCCTCGAGGTGCCGGGCCGCGCCGTCCTGTTCCCGCTCTTCCTCGCCGGAATCATGATCCCGATGGAGGGGATCCTGGTTCCGCTCTACTACAACCTGCGGTCGGCCGGGCTGACCTCGAGTCTGTGGGGGCTGATCCTGGCCCACACCGGGCTCGGTATTCCGTTCGGTGTGTTCTGGATGCGCGCCACGTTGCTGGCGATTCCCCGCGAGCTGATCGAATCGGCCCAGTTGGACGGCGCCGGACGGGTGCGCACCCTCGCCTCGATCGTGCTGCCGGTGGTGCGCCCGGCGCTGGTCACGATGCTGCTGCTGATGTTCATGTGGACCTGGAACGACTATTTCCTGGCCTTCGTCCTGGTCAACGATCCGGCCAAGATGCCGGTCACCCTGGCGATCGGCGCGTTCTCGACCAAGTACACCCAGGAACTCAACCTGATGGCGGCCGCCGCGGTATTGGTCAGCATTCCGGTTCTGGTGCTCTACATGTTCTTCCAGCGGCAGTTCATTCAGGGGGTGCTCTCCGGTGCCCTCAAAGGCTGACCATGATCATGCAGAACCGCCTACAGCTCGCGGAAATCGTGCGGTTCTGCATGATCACGGGGATTGGGGCTCTCGTCGATACCGGCGGCGAGAAGCCTGAGCTGGGCCAACGGCAGGCTCGTCGTGGCCACCAGCGGCAGCAGGGCCCAGACCGTGCGTCGTCCGCAGTCGAGCTCCTGCACACCCCAGTCGTCGGCGAGCCGGTCGACGATACCGAGCCCGCGCCCGTGCTCCTGCTCGGACGGCGGTCGCAGCGGCCGTTCCGGAATCGGCTCGCCGCCGCCGTCGGTCACGGCGACCCGCACGTAGTCGTCCTCGAGCCGCCAGCTGAGTTCGAGCTCACCGCTCGGCAGCGGATGGGCATGGTTGAGCGCATTTCCGAGTAACTCGGAAGCGACCATTGCCGCATCGTCGCACGCCTGCACGGGCACTCCGAGCGAGACCAACGCTGCCTGCAACTGTTGGCGAATCTGCCTGACTGCGGCAGTGCCGATGGGCATGTGCAGCGAGCCTCCCCGAAGGCCCTCGGGCTCGGAGGCCCCCATTGCCCTCGCTCCTCCTCAGCTCGACTAATTCTTCGACCCGTGAAGTTGCATCACTGTGTGATATTCAATCACTACTCCCTGCGATATCACCACAAGTGCCTGATCCTGCCCAGCAATGCAAAAAGAGTCGACCCCGGAGTCCCGCGTGTCGGGAATCCGGGGTCGATTCTGAAGTGTCAGGCGCGGTCGGCCTCGATCTCGAGCACAAGCTTGATCTTGTCGGAGACCAGCACACCGCCGGCCTCGAGCGCCGAGTTCCAGGTCAGGCCCCAGTCCTTGCGGTTGACCGTGGCAGACCCGTCGAAGCCGGCCTTGTAGCCCTCGCCCATCGGGTTCTTCACGACACCGTTGATCTCCCAGGTGACCTCGACCGGATGGGTGTTACCGGCCACGGTCAGGTCGCCGACGACGACGACCTCGTCGCCCTGCGCCTTCACCGAGGTGCTCTTGTACGTGATCTTGGGGTGCTCCTCGGCGTTGAAGAAGTCGGCACTGCCGAGGTGCCCGTCGCGCTGGCCGTTGCCGGTCTCGACCGAGGAGGCGTCGATCTCGAGCCACAGCGTGGAGTTCTCGATGTTGTCGGCGTCGATCGTCGCGCCGCCGGTGTAGCTGGTGAAGCGTCCCCGAGTTGTCGCGACCATCGCGTGACGCACGGCGAAGCCGATCGTGCTGTGCACGTTGTCGACGGTCCAGGTTCCAGTCAGCTCGGCGGGATAGTCAGCCATGCTCGTCGCACTCCTCTTGTTCGATGTGAAGATCCCTCGCGGACCTAATGCTTGAAGCTTTAACTATTGGACTGCGATTCGTCAAGTGCATGACCAATTCGGCGCGGCGCGGGTCACTCCGCCCCGAAGGCCCCGATACCGGCCGACCCGGCCGGTGACCGGCGCGGGGGATTAGGCTCCGGCTGTGCGTCCGACCACCAGACGGCGCCCCAGCGGGCTGCGACATCCGGCCCGGTTGGTGCCGCTGAGCTACCTCGCCGTGATCACGTTGGGCACCGTGCTGCTGATGCTGCCGATGGCCACCACGGCACCGGGCTCGGCCGATCCGCTCACCGCGATGTTCACCGCGGTCTCGGCGGCCTGCATCACCGGGATGACCATCGTCGACACCGCCACCTATTGGACGCCGTTCGGCCAGGGCGTGATCATGTTCCTGGTCCAGATCGGCGGCCTGGGCATCATGTCGCTGGCGACTCTGCTGGCCCTGATCGTGTTCGGCAAGATGGGGCTGCGCACCTCGATGCTCGCCCAGAACGAGGCGCACGGCCTGGCCCGCGGCGAGATCCGCGGCGTCCTGTTCATGATCGTGAGCTCGGCGCTGGTGCTCGAGAGCTTCATCGCGATCGTGCTGACCGGGCACTTCATGATCACCTACGACCACAGCTTCTGGAGAGCGCTCTGGCACGGCTGCTTCCACGGCGTCAGCGCGTTCAACAACTCCGGGTTCACCCTGTTCAGCGACAACCTGGTGCCGTTCGTCGGGGACGCCTGGATGATCGTGCCGATCTGCATCGGCATCGTCGCCGGCGGCATCGGTTTCCCCGTCTACTACGAACTGCTGCGCCGGGCCCGGGCGAAGCGCTCCCGGATGGTCTCCCGCGGCCTGCTCGGCTTCCAGGTACGCACCGACCACGAGCGGCCGCCGCCGCTGTCGGTGCACGCCAAGGTGACGCTGCTCGGCTACTTCGGGCTGACCGTGATCTCGACCGCCTGGTTCGGGTTCGGGGAGTGGAACAACCCCGGCACCCTCGGCCCGCTCGACACCTCCTCGAAGGTCCTCGGGGTACTGCTCGGCGGCATCAGCCCGCGGACCGCCGGGTTCAACTCGGTCGACTACAGCCAAGCCACCCAGGAAACGCTGTTCCTCGACGGAATCATGATGTTCATCGGCGGCGGCAGCGCCGGCACCGCGGGCGGTATCAAGGTCGGCACATTCGTGCTGCTGGCCTTCGTGATCTGGGCCGAGTTGCGCGGAAACGTCCAGGTGACGATCGGCAGCCGGGGCATCTCGAACGACGCCATCCGGCAGGCGCTCTCGGTGGCTCTGCTCGGTGTCGCGGCCGTGGTCGGTGGCACCCTCGCCCTGCTCGCCGTCTCGGACTTCGAACTCGGGCCGGTGCTGTTCGAGGCGACCTCGGCGTTCGGCACCGCGGGTCTGTCCACCGGAATCACCGGGGAGTTCAGCACCGCCGGAAAGCTGATCGTCATGTTCCTGATGCTGCTCGGCCGGCTCGGGCCGATCGCGATCGCCACCGCTTTGGCGCTGAACACCCGCAAACGCGCCTACACCCTGCCCGAGCAGCGTCCGATCATCGGCTGATCCGTCCGCTGATCCAGTCGGCTGATCCAATCGGCTGATCGATCGGCTGATCGATCGGCCGGACCTGCCCGCCGATCAGCGCGCGTGCCGGCCTGACCGGTGCCGCGCGGTGGTGTCCTGCTCCACGCCCCAGTTGGTGTCGGCGTAGCCGTCCACCGCCGCGGCGATCCGGGCGGCCACCTCGGCCGAGGACTGCGCCGCAGTACCGTTCTCGGACGACGCCCCCTGGACGCCCCGGGTGGCCAGCGGCACCGTTCCATCGGTGCCGCTCGGCTCGACCGGTTCGGGGACAACGGGTTTCGGCCTGCTCGCTCGCCTCGGCGCGGGAACCGGCCCGGGCTCCGGAGCGGGTGCCGGCCGGGGTGGCGCGGGCTCCGGAGCGGCCGCAGCAGCAGTGGCTCGTAGCACCTGCTGCTGAGCCCGGTGAGCCTGTTCCGCGAGCGCATGCACCAGCGACTCCTGCCGGGCGAGTGCCTCTTGCTGTTCCCGGATCTGCTGTTGCAGCGCCGCCTGCTGGGCCAGGGCACGTTGCGCGATCGCCTGCTGCTCAAGCAGTTCCAGCTGCGCCGGCGTGTACTGCGGACGGCGTGCGACAGCGGGCTCGGGACGCTCCGGCGCGGGCCGGCTCGACGAGGTGGCGGGCCGGTCGGTCGCCGGCCGCGGTGAGCCGGTCCGACGCGGAGCAGGCTGTGCCGACGCGGACTGTGCCGGGGCAGGTCGGCCGGGGGCCGGCTGCGCCGCGCTCGGACGAGCCTCGGGACGACGGACCGCCTGGCGCGGGTCCGCCACGGTCCGGGACGTCTCGCCGGCGACCCGCGCCGCTGCTGAAACCCTCTGGGCGGCAACGGTGGCGACGCTCTGGTCGGCGCCATGGGGGTCGAGGTCATGCACGGCGACCCCGCGGGTGCCGAACTCGTTGCCGACCTCGTTGTCGTCGAACTCCGCGTCGTCGAACTCCGCGTCGTCGAACTCAGGCTGGTCGAACCCGGCATCGTCCAGCTCGGACTCGTCGAACTCGCTGCCGCCGGACTCACTGCCACCGTCGATCACGTCGTCCGGCCAGTTGTCGATCGCGTTGTCGGGACCCTCCTCGATCAGGTGGTCGACAGAGTGATCGACGCCGCCGGCCGGCGCCGGCACCACGGCGTTCGCCCGGTTCGTCGCCTGGGCGGACTGCTGAGCCGTCTGTCGCGGCGCGCTTTCGGGGCGGCGCGGCTCCGGCACCGGGCCGGGCCGGCCGGGCCGGCCGGAGCCGTCCCGCTGCACCAGGGTCTGCTCGGCCGCCGGGCGATCCGCCGGCCGTCGTGCAGCTGATGTCCCCTGTGCCGATTTCGCCTGCGCCGATTTCGCCTGTGCTGCAGTGGATTTCGGAGCAGCGGGTTGCGGAGCATCGGGCCGCACCACGTTCGACCGGGCCGCGTTCGAAACCGGCGCGTTCGCCTGGGCCGGCAGCAGGGTCGGCAGCGCGTCGACGTCCCCGGCCCTGGTCTGTGCCTGAAGCGGCAGCAGCACGGCCTCCGACGGCGCCGGCTGACTTCCCGCTGCGGCCCGGATCGTCGCCACCAGGGCGGGACCGGCATCGATGAACTGCACCCGGACCTGGCTCGCGTTGGTGCCCGGCATCGACTCGAGCAACGTCGCCCGCTGCCGGAACAGCTTGCTGCCCACCTCGATCGTCAGGTCGACCAGCGAACCCGGCGGGATGTCGTGCTCGTGTTCGGCGGTGAACCGCAGACCACCCTCGGAGATGTCGCCGAGCGCACCGGACACGTTGCCCGACGGGCTCTCCAGCGCCACCCGGCCGGCCAGCACGATGCGGGAATGGCGCCGCCGATCCTGACGCAACGGGATCGTGAACCAGAACGTGCTGCCACCGCCGGGGGTGTCGTCGACGCCCACCGCTCCGCCGTGACGCATCGCGATCTTGCGGCACATCGCCAGGCTGACCCGGTTGCCGACCCGGCTGTCGACGCCGTCGTTGAACCGGAACGGCTCGAAGACGTAGGACTTGTCGACGTCGGGCACACCGATGCCCTGGTCGATCACCTCGATCCGCCATTCCTCACCCCGCCAGCTGGCACCGGTCAGGTCGGCCCGGACCCGGACCCGCGGTGCGGCGCCGGGAGAGGTGAAGGTCAGCGCGTTGCCGATCAGGCGCTCCAGCAGCTGGCCGAGCATCGCGGCGTCCGCCAGCACCTCGGGCAGCGGATCGACCTGCACCGAGGTACGCGAGCCGGGCCGCTGCGCCTCCAGGCGCTGCAGCACCGCGGTCACCACGGTCATCAGGTCGACCTGCTGGAAGCGGACCGTGACATCGCTGATGTTGGCGTAGAGGTAGAGGTCGGTGACCAGGCGCTCGAGGCTGCCGCAACGCCGCCGGATCTCGCTGACCAGCGACGTCCCGGCCTCGATGTCGCCCGCGGTGAGCTGCTCCTCGGCCACCGCGAGGGTCGAGGTGACGTCCCGCAACGGACCACGCAACCGCCCGGTCACCTCGTTGGTGAACGTCGCGAGCTCCTGCTCGCGGGTGCGCATCGACTCCTCGATCTTGTTCCGCCGGTCCAGCTCGGCCGCCATGCCGGCGGTCGCGGCGTCCGCACGCGCAGGCTTCGCGCCGCGTCGACGCAGCAGCAGGAGCACCACGACGGCGGCGAGCAGCACAGGCCCGGCCACCATCACGGCATCGCGCAGTTCCACGTCCCAACCCCATCCCGGCAAGAAGCGGAATCCCGGCGCCGGAGCGCACCGGTCGATTCTCGGCCTGGTTGGGTCTCGGTCGATGATCACCTCGGCTTGAGCTGACCCGTCACGAACCGGCTGTGACACAGCGAGACGGTACGGCCGGGGCGCGGGCAGCCTCTGGCCCACTCCGGTGACGCCGCGAGGGCCGGGCGGGTGACAAACGCCGGTGCCGGGCGGACCGCGGGCACGGCGGACGAGATCCAGCTCGTGATCGCGTCGACAATCGCCCTCCCCGACGCCGGGCGAACCAACTGGTGGGCCCAGACGCGCCCACAGGGGGTCAGCACCGCCGCTCGCGAGGTGGTCGACCTGGCCGCCGAGGTGTCCGGGCTGCGCACCTGGTACATCGGCCGCTTCGCCGGTTCCGCGGTGCTGCCGATCGCCGTCTCGCAGGGCGCCGCCGGGGTGCAGACCGGCCGGCCGATCAACTGGAGCGAGAGCATCTGCCGCCGCATGGTCACCCGGCTCGGGCCCTGCCTGGCCGAGGACATCGACCTGGTGCCCAACTACGCGCGGGCCCCCGGGGCGATCAAGGTGCAGGCGCGCAGCTACGCCGGCGTGCCGCTGCTCTCCTCCAGCGACCGGCTGCTCGGCCTGATGGCCGGCTGGGACACCGTCGAGCCGGCCGGCTTCCCGCCGCACCTGGAGAACACGCTGTGGACCCTGGCCCGGCTGTTCACCCCGCTGCTCGAGGAGGCGATCAGCCGCGACGCCGAGCGGCGCGCCGCCGATCAGGCCGCGGCCCGGGCGCGCACCGCCGAGATCCTCACCCGGCTGCCCGGACGGCGCGGCTGGGGGCAGGTGCTGGACGCCGAGGAGCTGCGCGCCGCCGAACACGGCCACCCGCTGGGCATTCTGGTGATCGACGCCGGCAACCTGCGTTCCACCACCGAGGTGCAGGCCGCCTGCAAACACGTCGAGGACGCGCTGCCCTCCCACGTCGTGGCCCGGCTGAGCCCGCGCCAGATCGGTGTGCTGGTCATCGGCGAGGACGTCTACCACCTCGAGGGTCTGGTGAAGACCGCACTGGAACCGTTGCGGCGCAGCGGTTTCAACGCCACCGCGGGATCGGCCGCACGGATCGAGACGCCCCGGCTGCGGGACATGTGGATGCTCGCCGAGGAACGGCTGACCGCCGTGCGCCGGGCCGAGGCCGCGGCCACCGCGGCAGCAGCGGCCGTGCCTTCAGGGCCGGGGGCCGGGCGATGACCACCGCGCCCGTCGACGGCCCCGCCGGACGCTTCCACTCCTTCCTGCACGAGATGCGGCACGTCGGCCCCGGCCGGGTGGTCGCCGCGGCCGCGATCGCGCTGGTCTACGCCGTGGCCCTGCTCAACGAGGAACGCCTGCGCGGCATCGAGACCTGCCTGACCGCCGCCCTGGTCAGGGCCGCCGGCCAGAGCGATGCGCAGTGTTTCGACCAGACCGTGACGTTCTGGCTGGACGGCCGGTTCGTCGGCTACACGATCACGGTCGGCTGCACGGCGGTGATGCTGCTGTTCCCGTTCTTCGCGGTGGCCGGTCTGCTCGCCCTGGTCCGCCGGGCGCCGTTGCGGCACACCCTGCTCGCCCTGGTCTGCGCTGCGGCCCTGGTCTTCTCGGTCAACCAGATCCGCATGGTGCTGATCTGGGCCGGCATGAAGAGCCTCGGTTTCGAGCGCGGCTTCGAGGTCACCCACATCCTCATCGGCACCGCGGTGAGCACCGTGGGTCTGGTGATCTCGGCGCTGCTGGCGCTGAAGATCCTGCTCGCCGGGCAGCCCCGCCGAGAGCAGGTCGACCGATGATCGGCGTCTCGAACCTGTTCCTGGCGTTGCTGAACGCGGCCGCCTTCATTCTCTGCGTGCTGTTCCTGGCCTACGTGGTCAGCGTGCTGCCCACCTTCCTGCGGCACCGCGAGGTGCGCCTCGGCGACCGTGACGACTTCCACTGGCACATCCTCATCCCCTGCCTGAACGAGGAGAAGGTCATCGTCGACACGGTCGAGCACCTGGTCGACACCTTTCCCGAGGCCCAGATCTGGTGCGTCGACGACAACTCCGACGACAGCACCCCGCAGCTGCTCGACTGGCTGACCCTGCGCCACCAGAACGTGCACGTGGTCTCACGCCGTCCGCCGAACGCCCGGCAGGGCAAGGGCGCCGCACTGAACGCAGCGTGGAAGTCGATCCTCGAAGGGCTCTCCCCGGACGTCGACCACGACAAGGTGATCATCGGGGTGGTGGACGGCGACGGCCGGCTCGAGTCGTTCTGCCCCGACGTGATCGCCGGCCCGACCATGTTCGGTGACCCGCAGGTGGGCGCCGTCCAGATTCAGGTCAGGATCACCGAGGACGTCGACGGCCTGGTCGCCACCGACATCGACCGGCTGGCCCGGGGCCGCGGCCGCGACGGCGGGCAGGCCAAGGTCGGCCGGGACCCGTTGCTGGTGCACCTGCAGGACCTGGAGTTCGCCGGCCCGATCGCGGCGATGCAGTTCTTCCGGCGCCGGACCGGCAGCGTCGCGATGGGCGGCAACGGCCAGTTCACCCGGCTCTCGACGCTGAACGTGGTCGCCGCCAACCACGGCGGGCCCTGGCACGGGGCGCTGCTGGAGGACTTCGAACTCGGTCTGCACGTGCTGCTCTCGGGGTACCGGTCGGAGTACTGCCACGACACCTTCGTCGCGCAGTCGGGCCTGACCGAGATCAAACCCCTGATCCGGCAACGGACCCGGTGGAGCCAGGGCAACATCCAGTGCCTGCGCTACCTGTGGAAAGTGTTGAACAACAAGCACATTCCGCTCTCCGGGGCGCTCGAGATCGCGCACTACCTGTACGTGCCGTTCTCCCAGATCCTGGGCAGCATCGTGTTCCCGCTCTCGGCCGTGGTGCTGGCCGGGTTCGCCCTCTCCGAGCCCGAGGGAACCGACGCCTGGCTGCTGAAGGGCGCCTGGGGGCTGATCCCCCTGGTTCTCGTGTTCGGCGTTCTGCCGCATGCGATGTGGGGCCTGTACTACCGCTCCCACTGCGCCCGCATGGTCACCCGGAAACAGGCACTGCTGATGGCGCTGTTCAACGTCGGCTACGGCTACCTGCTGCAGATCTGCGCGTGGAAGGCGCTGATCCGGGTGCTGCGCGGCCGCCACGACTGGGCCAAGACCAAGCGCGCCGGCGAGTACGAGGCCGCATCGATCAAGAGCCGGCCCGAACCGGCGCTCGTGAACGGAGGGGTCCGATGAGGATCAAACACCGCGGAACGTTCGCTCTGGCAGGCGGTCTCGCCCTGGCGATCGCGCTGATCCCGACCTCACCGGCCTCCGCCGACACCTCGCAGGCGACCGGTCAGGCCGCCCGGGTCACCCTGCTCGGCGGGTCGCTGGTGACCAGCGGCACGGTCAGCGCCTCACACTCGGGCGACGGGTCCGGGCCGGACATCCAGTCACAGAACCCGGCGCTGAGCGTGCTCGGTGCGTCCAGCCCGATCACCGCCGGCCTGCTGATGCAACGGGCACGGGCCAACGCCGACGGCACCTCGGCCGCCTGCGCCGGTCTGGTCGGCACCGGCGGCTCGATCGTGATCGGCGCCGACGGCACCTGCACGGTGAACACCGGCGGGTCGAAGGCGACGATCGACCTCGGCGTGCTGGCCCTTCGTGCCAACGCGATCGTCGCCGAGTGCCGCGCCGACTCCAGCGGCAACGTGACCAGCTCGGTGCGGATCCTCGGCCTCGAGGCGAAGGCGCTGCTGGTCTGGCTGTCGGTCCCCGTCGACTCCGCCCCGAACAGCGGCCTGAACCTGCTCGGGCTGCTCAACGTCACGACCCACGCCACCAGCACGCCGAACGGTGCCGGCAGCATCAGGGCGACCGCCCTCGACGTCGGCGCCATCGCCGGAGTGCTGCTCGGCGTCGACATCGGCACGGTCACCTGCGGCGCCAACGCCATCGCGCCGGACAGCCCGGCGATCCCGCCCGCCGGTATCCCGATCGCGGCGGGCATGGTCGCCGCGGTACTGACCCCACTGATGATCATGCGCAGGCGCCGTCCGGCGTTGCAGCGCAACAGTTCCGGAGCCTGAGATGAGCCAGGGCGAGGGCGTCGCGGTGGTCTTCGGCACCCGGCCGGAGATCATCAAACTGGCCCCGGTGATCGCTGCGCTGGGCGAGGCGTCCCGGCCGGTGTTCACCGGCCAGCACTACGACGCCGAGCTCACCTCGCGGATCTTCACCTCGTGCGGGATGCCCGACCTGCAGCCGGCCCTGGCCGGCATCGGCGGGGTGCCGCGCGGCGTCCAGGTCTCGGCGATGATCGGGCAGCTGACCCGGTTGTTCACCGAGCAGCGTCCCGCGGCGGTGATCGTGCAGGGCGACACGAACTCCACCAACGCCGGCGCCCAGGCGGCCAACTACCTGGGCATTCCGCTGGTGCACGTCGAGGCCGGGCTGCGCAGCCACGACCGGGGCATGCCCGAGGAGATCAACCGGCTGCTGGTGTCGGTGCTCGCCGACGCGCACTGCTGCGCCACGGCCGGCAACGTGCAGGCCCTGCTGGACGGCGCCACCGCGGCGCCGGAGACGGTGCATCTGACCGGAAATCCGGTGGTCGAGGCGGTGCGCGAACTGCTTCCCGGCGAGGCGGAGCGGACCGCCGTCGCGAGCCGGCTCGGCATTCCGGACGGCGCCGAGCTGGTGCTGGCGACCATTCACCGACCGGAGAACACCGACGACCCGGACCGGCTGCGCGCCGTCCTGCGGTCTCTGGAACTGCTTGCGCAGCAAGGGATGCACGTCGCACTGCCGCTGCATCCGCGCACCCGCAACCGGATGGCCGAGGCCGGGGTGCGGCCCGGGCCCGGCATCAACCTGCTGCTGCCGCTGGACTACCGCGACTTCCTGGCCCTGGCTGCGCGGGCCCGGGTGCTGGTCTCCGACTCGGGCGGCCTGCAGGAGGAGGTCAGCGTGCTGCGGGTGCCGCTGGTGGTGGTGCGCACCTCGACGGAACGTCCGGAGTCGGTGAGCGCCGGGTTCTCGCTGATGAGCAGTCCGGAGGGGATCATCACCTCGGTGCAGCGGTTGCTGGGCGCCGAGTCACTGGCCCGGATCGCGAACGCGCCCAGCCCGTTCGGCGACGGCCACGCGAGTTGCCGGATCGCCCGGATCAGCGCCGCCCTGGCCGGCATCAGCCTCGACGAACGGCACGACTGCGCGCCGCTGCTGGCGGCCTGAGCGGTCCCGCGCCGCCGGTCGCTACCGGTCGCCGGAGCGTTCGGCCTCGGCGCGGTGATGCCGAATCACTTCGGCGACAACGAAATTGAGGAACCGCTCGGCGAACACCGGGTCGAGATCGGCATCGACGGCGAGCGCGTGCAGGCGTTCGATCTGCTGCGACTCCCGCTCGGGGTCCGACGGCGGCATACCGTGCTCCGCCTTCAGCACCCCCACCTTCTGCGTGCATTTGAACCGCTCGGCCAGCAGATGGATGATCGCCGAGTCGAGATTGTCGATGCTCGCCCGCAACGCGAGCAGTTCGGTCAGTGCTGCGGCCGGCGGAGCGCTCGGCAAGGGATCGGGCTGACTGTTCGGCACGGTGCGAGAGTACCTGCGCCGCACCGGGTGGCAGCGGCCGCGGGTCAGCCGACGGGGCTCCAGGTGCCGCAGCCCATCGTCTCGAACGCCTTGTCGCTGCTCTCGATGGTGACCGTGTGCGAGCCGCCGTCGATGCCGTTGGCGATGATCGCGTCGACCGAACCGTCCGCGGCGCTCAGCCGGGCCCAGTAGCAGGCCTCCGAGGACGCCGACCGGTATCGGCCGGGGGCGATCTCGCTGCCGACCACGAAGATGCCGTCGCCGTCGAACGGTGCCGCCTTGGTGACCTTCGCGGTGGGCGTGGCCACGGTCAGGCCGGCCGCCCCGGCCGCGGCGGAGACGGACGGCGCCCCCGCTGATCCGGCCGAGGCGCCGGATCCGTCCGCGGCGGGTGGGTCGCCGGCCGATGGCGCCACCACCGCGGACGACGTCCGCGGCGAGTCGTTGCCCGAGGCCATCGCCAGACCCATCAGCATGCCGATGATCCAGGCCGCGAGCACCACCGCCCAGATCGGGATGTTCCACCGGCCCAGCGTCCTGACCAGCCATTCCGGCCGGCCCTGCTGCCGCGAACCCGGTTGGCGCGGTCGCAGCTGGGGGGTTGCCGGTACTCGCCGGGACCTCGACCGGGAGAGGTGCCGAGCGTCGTCCTGCGGTGGCGGAGGCGGTGCCGCAGGCGGCGGGAAGGCCTGCTGCGGGCTGCCGTACTGCTCCTGGTCCACCGGGTCCCCATTTCGAACACGTCGATCGGGCGTTTTGGGACGGTACCGACATGTCGGCCGGCTGACCAATTCCGGATTCGTCCTGGGTTCACCGCTGGGTTCGTTGCTGGGGTCGTCGCAAGGTTGGCCGCCGGGGTCGTTTGCCGGCAGGTCAGCCGGTGGGTGGCACACCCCGCAGATTCACCCGCGGTTCGGCGTCGCCCCTGATCACCGCGACCATGTCGAGCACCCGGCGGGTGGCCCGTACGTCGTGGGCCCGGAACACGGTGGCGCCGAGCCAGGCCGAGACCGCGGTGGCGGCCAGCGAGCCCTCGAGCCGGTCGTCGGTGGCGAGATCGAGCGACTCACCCACGAAGTCCTTGCGCGAGATGGCCTGCAGCACCGGGAAACCGAGCGCGACCACCGCACCGGTGTGCCGCAGCACGGCCAGCGAGTGCCGGGTGGTCTTGCCGAAGTCGAGCGTCGGGTCGACCAGGATCCGGTCCGCCGGCACGCCCGCGGCGAGAGCCCTCTCGGCGCCGTCCCGCAGCGCCTGCAGCACGTCGTCCACCACACCGAGCGGTTCGGGTGGATAACTCACCGCGACCGGGTCGGTGCGCGGCGGCAGCCCGCCGGTGTGCGAGATGACGTACCCGGCCCCGATCTCGCCGGCCACCCGGGCCAGCTCGGTGTCGTGGCCGGCCCAGGTGTCGTTGACCAGGTCGACCCCGGCGGCAGCGGCGGCCCGGGCCACGTCGGAGCGCCAGGTGTCCAGGCTCAGCACGGCGCCCGGATGTCGCTCGCGGACGGCGTGCAGGAACGGGACGACGCGCTCGATCTCCTGCTGGACGTCGACGCTCTCCCCCTCCTGACCTGCCCGGACGCCGCCCACGTCGACGATGTCGGCGCCGTCCGCGATCGCCTGGTCGACCGCCTTCATCGCATCCTCGAGATCGGCGTGCCGGTTGCCCGCCCAGAACGAGTCGGGGGTGCGGTTCACGATCGCCATCACGGCGGGATGCGCGGCGTCGAAGACCTTGTCGCGCAGTCGAAGTGGCGTGGCCCCCCGCGGCACCACCGGCCCGGAGATCCGCGTCGGTCGATCGAGGGGTCGTTGGTCGTTCACGGCCCAACTCAACCACGCGGGCAGCCGCGAAGCGTCCAGGTGCGTCACTCACCCGTGATCATGCAGAACTGCGCGCCGCACCGGCGTCCCATGTGCACGGACCGACCCGCCCACCCCGCGGTGATCATGCAGAACTGCCTCCGCGGCGGGGGGTGTCCGACGAACGGTGTAACCGAGATTTGGACTAATCACGGATCATTAC
>DAIOVT010000020.1:0-18105 GCA_036758885.1 Kineosporiaceae bacterium | reverse complement strand
TGGCTCGTCGAGCAGCAGCACCTCGGGCTGCACGGCCAGGGCCCGGGCCAGCGCCATGCGCTGCCGCTGACCGCCGGAGAGCTGGCTGGGCAACCGGTCGGCGAAGTTCTCCAGGTGCACCAGCTCGAGCAGTTCGCCGACCCGCTTGCGGATCTCCTCCTTCGGCCGGTGCCGGATCTCCAGGCCGAAGGCGACGTTGCGGTACACCGACATGTGCCGGAAGGCCGCGTAGTGCTGGAACACGAACCCCACGCTGCGTTTCTGCGGCGGCAACCAGGTCGCGTCCTGGTCCTCGATCCAGACCGTGCCCGAGTCGGGGTAGTCCAGCCCGGCGATGATCCGCAGCAGCGTCGACTTGCCACCACCGCTGGGCCCGAGCAGGGCGGTCAGCCCGCCGGTGGGGACGGCGAGGTCGACGTCGTCCAGGGCGACGAAATCGCCGAACTTCCGGTTGATTCCGCTGGCGGTGATGCCCATCGGTAGCTCCTGTGGTCTCTGTTCGATCGGGCAGCGGTTCGCTTCGATCAGGGCAGTGGGTGGCGACTCAGTCGTGGCTGTTCGGCCGCAACCAGGCGATCAGAACGATGAAGAGCACCGCGACCAGCATCAGCACGAACGCGGCGGTGAACGCCGCCCGCTCGGCGCTCGGGCCGAACTCCTGATAGCTGTCGTTGACGAACAGGGTCAGCGTCTGCGACTCCCCCGCGACGCTGCCGCTGACCACCCGGACGGCGCCGAACTCACCGAGCGAACGAGCCAGGGTGAGCACCACCCCGTAGGCGAGGGCCCACTTCACCGTCGGCAGGGTGATCCGGGTGAATCGCTGGAAGGCGTTGGCCCCCAACGATTCCGCGGCCTGGTCCTGTTCGGTGCCGGCCTCCTCGAGCACCGGCACCACCTCGCGGACGACGAGCGGAAGCGCCACGATCACCGTGGCCAGCACGATCGCCGGGGTGGAGAAGATGATGGTGATGCCGTTCTCCTCCAGGCCCCGCCCGAGCCAGCCGGTGTGGCCGTAGACCAGGATCAGCGCGATACCGACGACCACCGGCGAGATCGAGACCGGCAGGTCGATCAGGGCGTTGAGCAGGCGCCGTCCGGGGAAGGAGAAGCGCACCAGCAGGAACGAGATGGTCAGCCCGAACACCGTGTTCAGCGCCACCGCGAGCAGGGCGACCCACAGGGTCAGTTCCGCGGCGGAGACGAAGTCGGGGCTGCGCAACACCTCGAGCACCGGGGCGAGCCCGTCCTCGAAGGTCTTCCGGGTGACCATCACCACCGGCAGCGCCACCAGGGCCAGCACGTAGCCGATCGCTATGGTGCGCAACGCGATTCGGGAGACCGGGCCGGCGTCGATGGCGCCGCGCGGGGCCCGCCCGGTCTGGCGTCGCCGGCCGGGCGACGGCTCGGGGTCGGTGGCCGGTGAGGAGGCGGTATCGAGTTCAGCCACGACGGGCCACCGTTCGTTGCAGGACGTCCAGCACGATCAGCACCACCACGGCCACGATCAGCAGCACGGTGGCCACCGAGGCGGCGGCCGCGGCGTCCCCCTCCTCGATCCGCTTGAGGATGTAGGCGGAGGAGACCTCGGTGCGGCCGATCAGGTTGGCCGAGATGAGGATCACCGACCCGTACTCGCCGAGCGCCCGGGCGAAGGCCAGGGCCGAACCGGCGACCACCGCCGGCGCGATCGTCGGCAGCACGATGCGGCGGAAGGTGGTCAGCCGGCTCGCGCCGAGCGAGGCCGCGGCCTCCTCGACGTCCCGGTCCATCTCGATCAGTACCGGCTGCACCGACCGCACCACGAACGGCAGGGTCACGAACAGCAGCGCCAGCAGAATGCCCCGTCGGGTGCCGACCAGGTCGACCCCGAACGGGTTCTGCGGCCCGTACAACGAGATCAACACCAGACCGGCGACGATCGTCGGCAACGCGAACGGGATGTCGATGACGACCTCGAGCAACCGTTTGCCCGGGAAGCGGTCGCGCACCAGCACCCAGGCGATCAGGGTGCCGACCACAGCGTTGATCAACGTGGCCGCGATCGCCACTCCCACAGTGAGTTTGAGGGTCGACCAGGCCTCCGGTGAGGTCACCTCGTCCCAGAACGCGCCGAGCCCGCCCCCGAACGAGGAGACCACGAGCGCGGCGATGGGCAGCAGCACGATGAGCGAGAGCCACAACAGGCTCACGCCCAGACCCAGCCCCGACAGGGGGCTGAGCCGACCGGTTGTGCCACCGCGCGGGGTGCGCACCCGGCCCACCTCGCGGACGTCGCCGGCGACCGCCATCGCTACTTCCTCAGCTGGGTGACCAGGCCGCTGGTCTTGTCGAAGAACTTCTTGTTCACCTCGGACCAGCCGCCGTACTCGGCGATGGTGGCCAGGTGCGCGACGCTCGGGAACGGGTTGGCCGGGTCGTTGGCACCCTTCACGTCGGTCACCTTCACCGAGTCGTCGACGGGCCGGAACCCGTTCTGGCCCAGGATCTTCTGGCCGTCGGCGCTCTCGACGTAGCTGAGGAAGTCCTTGGCCACCGGCTCGGCGGCGGCCTTGGTGACCGCCCCGGCGTTCTCGATCAGCAGGGTCGAGTCCGGAACGATGTAGTCGAGCTCGACACCGGCCGCGCGCGCCGCGATCGCCTCGTTCTCGTAGGAGATCAGCACGTCACCGGTGCCCTTGACGAAGGCGTCGGTCGCGGTGCGTCCGCTGTCGTTCCAGCTGACCACGTTCTTGATGAACGAGGTGAGATAGGTCTTGCCCGCGGCCTCGTTGTCGGCCGCCCCGGCGGCCTGGGTGTAGGCCGCGAACAGGTTCCACTTCGCCGAACCCGAGGTGCCCGGGTCGGCGGTGACGATGCCGACGCCCGGCTTGACGATGTCGGCCCAGCCCTTGATGCCCTTGGGGTTTCCCTTGCGGACGGCGATGACCACCACCGACTCGGAGACGATGCCCTTGTTCGCCCCGCTGTTCCAGGTGGAGTCGATCAGATCCGCCTTGACGATGTTGTCGACGTCCGGCTCGATCGACAGCACGACGACGTCGGCCTTCTGGCCGGCGATCACGGCCCGGCTCTGCGCACCGCTGGCGCCGTAGGAGCCCTTGACCGTGACGCCCTTGCCCGCGTCGGTCTTGGCGAACTCGGTGCCGAGCTGGTCGTAGGCCGACTTGATCACCGCGAACCCGACCAGGTTCAGCGAGCCGCCGGAACCGCCCGAGCCCCCGCTGCCGCTCGCGGCCTCGGAGCTGGACCCACCGCAGGCGGCCAGCGTCATCGACGCGGCGGTGACGAGACCGATGGCGAACAGGGAGCGGCGGGTGGGGCCTGAGCTGGTCATGGCAGGTCTGTCCCTTGGATCGATGAGAGGTGAACGAGGGGTGGATCCTTCACGCAACGGCGCGCGTCGGCCCCGTAAGCCCTTGGGGCCGAAGGGGAACGTAAGCCGTCGCCAGGTTACTCGTCAATTCCCATCGAAATTCTAGGGTTATTAGTGCCGAAGCTCACCCGTCGTACGGATGAAACTTCGGCCGACCCGCCCTAGCTGCGGTCGCCGGCCAGCCAGGCGCGGCCGGTGCGCTCCTCGACACTGATCGCCTTCTGGACGGCGGGTGCGGCCGCCTTCTCGACCTTGCCGCCGATCAGCGGCACCGACGCCTTGAGGTCGGCGTCCAGGTTCTCCGCCGTGCCGGCTCCCGCGGCGGCGAGCCGCAGCGCGCCGGTCATCCGCACCGGCGAGCCGATGACCTCCATCTCCAGGGTGCCCGCGCGGGCGCCGTCCGCAGCCGGGGGCTGCCAGACCGTGCGCTCGGTCACCCGAACGGTCTCACCGACGAACCGGCGGACGAACTCGGGGATCGGGTCGGTGGGCAGCGTGCGGTCGGTGAGCACGACCACACTGCCGTCCGCCGCGGTCTCGATCGTCACCTCGCACGACAGAGCACCCGTGGCCGCGCACTTTCGCTCCTGGAACGCCTTGTCGGTCAACATGGCGAAGGCGGCGTCGGGGCCGGCCTCGGGATAGGTGATCTCGGCGGAGAGTTTCATGTCGGCGACTCTAACCAGCGAGAACCCTTCGGCCCGATGCCTTCAGCGGCCAGACCGGTTGCGGCCAGCGGACGCATCGCGCCCGCGCACGACGGACGGCGCTCAGCCCTCCCGCTCGAGCACGACGACCGGGATGATCCGGTCGGTCTTGGTCTGGTACTCGCCGAATCCCGGCGCCCGCTGCACGATCTCGGCCCAGACCCGGTCGCGCTCCTCGCCGTGCAGAACCGTTGCCGTGGCGGCGAAGTCGGTCAGCTCGCCGTTCACCCAGCGACGCACCCGCACGTGCGGTTCGGCGCGCAGGTTGTGGAACCAGGCGGGATTGTCGGGGGCGCCGGCCTTGCTCGCGGCCACGGTCAGCCGGCCGTCGACCTCGAACCCGGCGACCGGCGAGGTGCGGGTCGCGCCGGTCTTCGCCCCGACCGTGTCGAGCAACACCAGATCACCCAGGTCGAACATGTCCGCCACCCGCTCACGTCCCTCGAGGAACTGCTCGATCACCGCGTCGTTCCAGCCTGCCATCACTGCCTCCACCCCGAGCCGATCAGCCCTTGATCAACAATCTTCGACAACGCCCACCCTAGGCACGCCGCGGCGGGCCCGCCTCACTGCAGGACATCGAAGGCCTGCCGCGCGCCGGGCGCCAGCGGGATCGGCTGCGTCTCGGGCCCGGTGCGCAACGAGAACTCGGCCGCGGCCGGGTGCGCCAGGGCCAGCCGGGTGATGCTGCCCCAGATCGCCCAGGTCACCGCGCAGGCGTCGTTGGCCGGGAAGTCGCGGCGCACCAGCAGCACATTGGGGACGACGATGGTGCGCACGAACTCGGGCTGCCCGTAGGCGGAGGCCGGGATCCAGCCGATGTCGTAGACGCTGTTGATCTTCTGCATGCCGGCGAGTTCGTCGGAGACGTCCAGGAACTTCACCTTGCCCTTCTCCTCGGTGAACAGCTCGGTCAGCGCCGGGGTGGGCAGCCCGCCGGAGAAGATCATTCCGTCGATCGAGCCGTTCTCCATGGCGGCGACGGTCCTGGTCAGGTCGAGGCTCTGGGTCTGCACGTCCTTGCCCGGGGTCAGCCCGGCGACCCCGAGCAAGCGGTTGGCGATCACCTCGGTGCCCGACTTCGGCGAACCCGTGGAGATCTTCTTGCCCTTCATGCCGGCCACGCTGCTGATCTCGGACCCCACGCGGACCACCACGTAGGTGTAGTTCGAGTGGATCCGGCCCAGCGCCTGGATCGGTTGCGGCGCGGCGAACGACTCCTTGCCGTCCACCGCATCGGCCGCCGAGTCGGCCAGCGAGAAGGCGATCTTGTACTTCCCGGAGACCAGGTCCTCGATGTTCTGCACCGACGCACCGGTCTCCACCGCGGTGGTCTTCAGCGACGTGCTCGAACTCAACAGCGAGGCGATGCCCTGGCCGAGCTCGTAGTAGACGCCGGTCCGGTTGCCGGTCGCGATGGTCACCTCACCGGGGGTGGCGGTGCAGGACGGCGAACTCGTGGTCGCCGCCGGGGTGTTCCTCGAGGAGAAGCAGCCGGCCAGGGAGAGCGCCGCCGCCAGCAGCACCACGAGCAGCCGGTGACGCCGGACCCGAACACGACCACCCAGGTCGTCGCGGATTCGCATTCCTCCCGTCACCGCCATGACTCAGGAAGTCCGGCCGCCCGGATTTCGGGTCGCGCGATTCCGGCACGGTGCGGCCGTGCGCGGCTGGAATCCGGATTCGTGACGGTGAGCCATGAGAAACACGCTAACCGTGATGTCACCGATCGGGCCATGCCCGAAGGGACATTCCGACATAAGACGCAAATCTCGCAAATATCCCTCATGCGGCACCCACCGGCAGCGCGGCCCGTGGATCGACCCCTGGATCAACCCGCGGATCAGCCCGCGGATCAACCGGCGGATCGATCGGTACGAAGGCGTGGAATCGGATGCTCTGACCGGTGACGCCCTGCAGGTTGACCTGCGTGTATGTCCGACGGCCCACCGGCAGTTCGGCCAGTAGGGTGTCGGTGTCGGTGCGGGCGATGTTCTGGCTCTCCCACAGGGCCCGGAATCGCGGATACCGGCGCGCAAGTGAATCGACCAGGTCAATGGCCTCCGGATCCTGGAGATAGGTGTCCGAGCGGCCACGGAATGTGTTCACCACCTTGGCCGCGTAATCATCGCGATCGACGATGCGGGACCCGAACGTGGCCTGCTCGAACAGAAGTCGTAACACATTGCGATTGGCCACCGACCATTGGCCGTAGTCACCGAACACGTCGACCGCAGCACTGTTCCAGGCGATGACATTCGTCAGCGCGTCGGTGCAGTACGCGGGAACCTTCAGCTGATCCACGAGTCGCTGCAGAGTCTCGATGTCAGCCGGCGGAGCGCCGCCCGTCGCCGGCGGCGGATAGCCGGTGAGTTCGTGCAGGTGCGCACGATCGACGTCCGAGAGTTGCAGCGCCTCGGCCAGTGCGGCAACCACCCGCCGTGACGGTTTCACCGGACGCCCCTGCTCGAGGCTCGTGTACCAGGCCACACTCATTCCCGCCCGCTCGGCGACGTCCTCACGACGCAACCCGGGCGTCCGCCGCCGGGTCCGCGGAGGCAGACCGAGAACAACAGGGTCGAGGCGCGCCCGACGCCGCCGCAGGAACTCGGCCAGATCGCGACGCCGTCGTTCGTCCGGGTCGGACTTCTCGCCCGACCGCACCTCAGCACGTTCGGACGCCGAGACCGAACTCGGGTCGCCCTCCTGGATAGGAGTCATTATCCTACGATAACCCTTACTGATCCGACGATCCACCCACCGTGATCATGCAGAACTGCACGCCCACATTCCGGGCCAGACAGTTCTGCATGATCACGGGGTGGCGGGGTGGCGCCGGCCGCACGGATGGGCCCAGCAGCGTGTGCGGTTCTGCATGATCACGACGGGATCGATGCGGTTCTGCATGATCACGGCGGGGTGGGGGCGCAGTTCTGCATGATCACGACTGCTTGATCACGGCGGGGTGGGTGGCCTGAATCCTGGGCCGAACCGGGCCGGAAGACCCGGGCTCAGGCCCCGAACCGGCCGAGACCGAAGGCGGCGGGCTGCTCCGGTGGGCCGTCGGCCACCGGCTCGTCCGGCTCGGGGGTCCGGACGAACAGGAACCACAGCGCCAGCGCACCGACCCCCTGGGCCACCGCGAAGCCGATCACGGCCCCCTGCGGACCGTCCAAGAAGGCCCCGAGAACACCGAGGCCGAGGATCAGCGGCGACTGGATCAGGGTGACCCGCAACAACCGGCCGGGCTGGCGCAGCGCCCGCAGGGCGAGGCTCGGCCCGGTCGTCGAGGCGACGAACAGGCTGACGATGCTGCAGCCGACCAGCACACTGCGGGCGCCGTCCCAGCTCTCGCCGAGCACGTGCACACCCCAGTGGTCGGGGATCAGCAGCAGCACCGCCACCCAGACCGCCGAGACCGCCGTCATGCCCAGACTGGCCAGGGCGGCGAACCGGCGCACCGGCCGGCCGCGACTGACCCTGGTCGACAGCACCGGAAGCACGAACGCGGCGATCCCCGAGGTGAGCAGCAGCAACGGCCCGAGCAGCACCTGCGCGGCCCGGATCGCACCGACGCCGGCCAGCCCGACGATCGCCCCGATCACATAGGTGGCCAGGTGCACCGAGCTCATGTTCAGCGCGTAGTCCAGACCCATACGAACGTTCAGTCCGCGGTGCGTGACGAACCAGTCGCGGGCCCGGTTCAACGCCGGAACCGCTTGCGCCTGAACGGCTCCGAGCATCGCGGCGACCAGCGCACCGGCTCCCCAGGCCAGGGTGATGGCGAAGACCGAGGCGTTGCCGGTGGCGATCAGGGCACCGACGGCGGCGAACTGGACGACGGCCCAGACGAAGTCGTTGAGGGTGGCCGCGGCCGGTCTGCCGGCCGCGAAGAAGACAAAGCGGTAGCAGTCCTGAACCAGCAGGCCGGGAAAGGCCAGCGCCAGCGCGAGCAGCGCCGCCTCGGTCTCGCCGTCCGGCAGCAGCGCCGCGGCGACCACACACAGCAGCGCCGCGAACAGACCGAGGGCGAGCGCCGCCCCGGTCGCATCGGACGTCGGACGGCGCCGCTCCCGCTCGCGCAGACCGCTGAACTGGATGACATAGATGTCGCCGATGATCGCCCGGCCGATGCCGACCGCGAAGCTGAAGGTGACCAGCGCGAGCGAGAAGGCACCGAAAGCGTCCTGCCCGACGGCACGCGCGACCACGATCGACAGAGCGGCGTTGGTGAGGCTGGAGAGGCCCTGGTCGGCGAAGCTCCAGAACGCCCTGCCCCGAAGCGACAGGCTCACCGACATTGCGGACCGCGCGGCCCGGCGGCCACGAGTCCTCTCCCTACCGAGCGCACAGATCTACCGTAAGGGAAGGTTTGATTTTCACGGACGCTCCTCGCCGCTCTCCCCCGAACAGCGGACGGCACCTCCTGACCATCGCATTCGGGGATGCCCGGACGGGGCCCGACGCGCCGCCGCCGGCCGTGATCATGCAGAAACGTACGAAGCAGCCGGATCGGCGAGATGGGCGATTCTTACGATCGATCGATCATTACCCGATCGTCCGGATTCGCGGCAATATGCCTGCCTTTTTCTCCGAAGATGCGTTGAATTAGAGGATTGCCCACCGCATTTGCGGATCCATAGACTGGCCGTATGTGTTCGAACGAAACCCCTCGTGAGCCTCAGGATGCGCCCGAGGCGCAGACCTTCGCCAGCTCTGCCGACTTCCTCGCCGCGATCAAGCCGGGCATGGAGCTGTGCACCAGCGACTTCACCGGCTGGGCCAATATCGACGAGATCGGCCCGGACAGCGTGAGGGGCACACGACGCTCCGACGGGGTGTCGGTCGAGGTACCGGCGAACGCCCTGCTGGACATCCGAGGGGGGCACTGCGTCCGGGTCGACCGGGTGCGCGCCTCGATCGATGCACAGGGCTGGGAGGCCGGCACCACCGCCTGACCCGGCGACGCGCGCCGCCCCCGACGGGCCAGGCGCCGAGCCGGACGCATCGCCGTCCGAGGCCCCCGACCGAACCGCTCACCCAGCCGCTCGAGCACGTCGCTCGAGCACGCCACCCGACGCGATCCCGTGGCCGTTCACGGCCCCGATCCGGATCGGGCGGTCGGTGACGTCCCAACACAGTTCGGTGCCGTACTACCGCCCTGCCCGGGCGGGCGGCATCGCCTGTCGACACCCAGATTCTCGACACCCGGATTCGGGGCCCATGCCCCTCGAAGGAGTCAGGCATGTCCACGACCGCACCACAGGTGCAACCCGACCGGACCGGAGCCCGGCGCCGCGTCGACCGGTACCCGATCCATGTGGTACTGCTGGTCGCCGGTCTCGTGCTGTTGGTGATCGTCTCGTTCGGTCTCGGCCGCTACGCCGTCTCGCCGTACACGGTGCTGCGCATCCTGATCGGCCAGATCTTCGACACCGCCACCACCTGGCTGCCGACGGACGAGTCGGTGGTGCTCAAGGTCCGCCTGCCCCGGGTGCTGGGCGCCCTGCTGGTCGGGGCGGCACTCGCGGCCGCGGGATCGGCCTACCAGACCACCTTCCGCAACCCGCTGGTCTCACCCGACATCCTCGGCGTCTCCGCAGCCGCGGGTTTCGGCGGATCGCTCGCCCTGCTGCTGCACCTGCCCACCGCGGTGCTGCAGCTGATGGCCTTCGGCTTCGGTCTGCTCGCCGCGCTGCTCTCGCTGCTGATCGGACGGGTGGTCGGCGGCGGGTCGATCGTGGTGCTGGTGCTGGGCGGGATCGTGGTCGCCGCGATGTTCAACGCCCTCATCGCGGTCACCCAGTACCTGGCCAATCCCGAGACCACGCTGCCGGAGATCACCTTCTGGCTGCTCGGCGGTCTCGGCCGGGTCAGCCTGGGCGGCCTGGTCGTACCGGGAGTCATCGTCGCGGTCTGCCTGGTCGCTCTGTACGCGGTGCGCTGGCAGCTCACCGTGCTCGCCGCCGGTGAGGACGAGGCCCGGGCGCTGGGCGTCGACCGCCGGCTGATCTGGGCGGTCGTGATCGGCGCCTCGACGCTGATGACCGCCACCGTGGTCAGCATCGCCGGCATCGTCGGCTGGGTCGGCCTCGTCGTCCCGCACCTGGCCCGGGCACTGTCCGGTCCGTCGTTCGCCCGGCTGTTGCCGATGGCGACCCTGATCGGGGCCGGCTATCTGCTGCTGGTCGACGACCTGGCCCGCAGCGCCTCGACCATGGAACTGCCGCTCGGCGTGCTGGCCGCGCTGATCGGGGCACCGTTCTTCGTCGCACTGCTGACCCGGGCGAGGCAGCAGTGGACGTGACCACCCAGACCCCGGCGATCGAGGTCGACGGGCTCGCCTTCCGGTACGGACGCGCCGGTCACCGGCTCGCCGACATCTCGTTGACCGTGGAGCTCGGCGAGGTCTGCGCCCTGCTCGGACCCAACGGCGCCGGCAAGACGACGCTGCTGCGCTGCCTGCTCGGTCTGCTCCGCGCCGAGGCCGGCCGGATCCGGGTCGCCGGTCAGGACCTCGCCCGGCTCTCCCCGCGCGATCGGGCCCGGCTGGTGGCCTACGTGCCGCAGCGCGGCGACATGACCTTTCCCTTCTCCGCACTCGACGTCGCGGTGATGGGCCGGACCCCGCACCTGCCGATGACCAGTACGCCCTCGGCCGGTGACCGCGACTCGGCGCTGGACGTGCTGGCCGATCTCGGTATCGCCCAGCTCGCGGACCGGCAGTTCTCCCTGCTCTCCGGGGGCGAGCGGCAGCTGGTGCTGATCGCCCGGGCCCTCGTGCAGGAGGCCCAGGTGCTGATCCTGGACGAGCCGACGGCCGCCCTCGACTACGGCAACGAGGTGCGCATCCTGGCCGTCGTCTCGGGGCTCGCGGCTCAGGGCCGGGCCGTGCTGATGACCACCCACCAGCCCGACCACGCCCTCAGCTACGCACGGCGCGCGGTGCTGCTGCGCAGCGGCCGGGTCGTCGGTGACGGACCGCCCGGCGAGGTGGTCACCGGTCCGGTGCTCAGCGAGCTGTACGGCGTGCCGGTGCACGTCGGCAGCCTGCAGCTGCCGGGCGGCGCCTCGGTGCGCACCTGCGTGCCGGTGCCCCCGGAGCAGGACGGCGCCCACCCGGCCGCCGGCCCAGTGGCCGGCCCGGAGCCCAGCAACAGAACCGACCAGGAAGGGGACACCCATGTGGCAAGCCGGAGTCGAACCTGAGCGCACCGCCGATGCCGATGCGGCCCGGGAGCTGCTCGACCGCGACGGGGTGGTGATCCTCGAGACCACCCGGACCGATCCCGCCGGCAGCGAGGCGGGCGCCCGCGCCGTCCTGGGTGAGCGGCTGCGCATGTACCGCAGGCCGGTGCACATCGGCACCAACCCCGACCCGGAGCCGGCCGTGCCGTTCTTCTTCGACCGGGCGACCCGCACGGTGAACGCGGACGGCGGCAAGCGCGGGCCGTTGCACGTCGACGGTTACCTCTCCTACGGCACCGCATGCCCGGACGTGGTGTTCCTGCTCTGCGCGCGGCAGGCCGGCACCGGCGGTGAGTCCGTGGTGATCGACGGGACCCGGCTGCTCGACCAGCTCGCGGGCAGCCCCGAGCAACAGGACCTGGTCGACTTCCTCTGGACCCAGGATCTCGAACAGAGCGCACCCGGCGGCGTCCGCGTCGTCTGCCCCACGGTCCGGCGGACGCCGGCCGGACGGATCACGGTGCTGCGCCACGACGACCAGCGGCCCATTCAGGATTCACCCGCGGATTCACCCGCGGATTCACCCGCCGACCCCCGGGTCGCGGGAATGATCGCCCGCTGGCACGAGATCACCGATGCGGCCGTCGACGCCGCGCCCCGGTTCCGGTTGCGACCCGGCGATCTGCTCTGCCTGGACAACTACCGCGTTCTGCACTGCCGCGACGCCTACAGCGGCAAAGACCGTCTGCTGCACCGGATCTGGTCATGGACCGATGCCGCACACGCCCTGCCCGACCCCACTGCCCACGAGGACCTGGTGACCGCATGAGACTGCCCGCTACACCACGACGACACTGGGCAGCCGCTGCCCTCGCGCTGACCCTCGCCGTGGGCCTGAGTGCCTGCGGCGGCTCCACGGCGGAACCGGCCGCGGCGCCGAGAACCGTGGTCGACACCGCCGATCGCACGATCACCGTCCCGTCGAAGATCGACCGGATCGCGACCGTCGGACTGGTGCCGCCGAACAACAGCATCGTCTTCGCCCTCGGCGCCGGCCCGAAGATCGTCAACGGACCGCCCGGGGGATACAGCGAGACCTACTCCAACTACACGTTCCTGGCGCCGAACCTGGTGAAGGCCCCCGCCGTCGAGGCGGCGATCAACGACCCGGTCAACGCCGAGGCGTTGCTGAACCTGAAGCCCGACCTGGTCGTGGCCTCGGACGCGAAGATGGCCGAGGTGGTCGCCGGACTCGGGCTGACCACCGTGGTGATCAGCCCGACCACCCCCGACGGGATCAAGAAGAGCGTCTCCCTGCTCGGTGAGGTACTGGGCAAGCAGGACCTGGCCGCGGAGTACGTGAAGTACTTCGACGACTCCATCGCCCGGCTGCAGGAGATCGGCAAGTCGGTGCCGAACGCGGGCTCGCCGACGCTGCTGTACATGTCGGCGAGCAACCCGATGCGCCGTCCCAGCCGGACGATCGACTGGGCCGCGCAGATGCTCGGCGCGGCACCGGTGACCGCCGCCCAGACCGCCGACGGCTGGTACCGGTTCGGCGTCGAGCAGGTGCTGGCCTGGGACCCGCAGGTGGTGATCGCGCTCTACCCGAGCGACAAGAAGACCCTGATGAACGATCCGCGCTACGCCGGGCTCGCGGCGGTGAAGTCGGGATCGATCCACGTGACGCCGACCGGCGCGCAGCTGTGGGGGCAGACCACCAGCGAGAACCCGCTCGGGGTGCTCTGGCTGGCCAAGACGCTGCGTCCGGAGCAGACCAAGGATCTGGACATGCAGGCCGAGACCAAGGGCTTCTACCAGAAGTTCTTCGGCGTCACGCTGACCGATGCGCAGGTCGCAAGCATGCTGGACCCGCAGTGAGCGCGGCCCTGGTCGAGGGCACCGGCATCGTGCCCGAGCGGGTCAGCGACCCGGCCGAGGCGTTCCGGCTGCTGCAGATCGACGGCGCGTCGATCCTGTCGGTCGGCGAGACCAGCCCGCAGGCCGCGGTCGAGGCGACCGAGGCGGTGCTCGGCGAGCACCTGCGCTCCTACCGCCCGCCGATGGGCATCGTCACCAACCCGGTGGACGGCGAGGGACCGCACCCGGACGCGGAGCGGCGCAACGTACTGGCCGACCGCAGCGTCGAGCTCGAGCTGCACATCGACGGCTACATGATGTTCGGGACCGCCTACCCCGACTTCATCTTCCTGCTCTGCGTCGAGCAGGCGCCGCAGGGCGGCGACTCCTACGTCGTGGACGGCGTGCGCCTCGCCGACCGGATCGCCGCGGACCCGGCCGAGCGCGAGCTCGCCCGGTTCCTCTGGGAACGGCCGATCGACCAGAGCACCCCGACCGGGGTGGCCCACCACTCCCCGGTGGTGAGCTGGACCCCCGGTGGACGGCGCACCGCACGCGGGCACGGAAACCAGCGGGTGCTGCCCGGCTCGCCGCCGCGCGATCAGGAGCTGCTGGACCGCTGGCGCGCGCTCTGCCTGGACGCCGCCCGCCAGGCCCCGCGGTTCCGGATGCAGCCCGGCGACTTCTTCTGCCTGGACAACTACCGCCTGTTCCACGGCCGCACCCCCTACGCGGGCACCGGCCGAACGCTGCACCGGATCTGGTCGTGGAGCGAGTTCGCCTTCGGCGTGCCCGCACCCGAGACGAACGGACCCCGCCCGCTCGTCCGCGTCCCCCATTCCTTCGACACCCCCACGGAGGTGGCCCGATGAGGCCATTGCACAGAAGGCCATTGCACAGAACCCTCTCGATGCTGGCGGCCACCGCGCTCGCCGCGACCCTCGCCGCCTGTGGTGGCGGCGGCAGTGACAGCAGCGGCAGCGGCGCGGCCGAGCCGTCCGCGACGGCGCCGCGCACCATCACCGACTCCGCGGGCCGGCAGGTCACCGTGCCCGCGAAGGTCGAGCGGGTGGTCACGGTCGGCTCGGTGCCGGTGCTGAACAGCTTCCCGTTCGCCGTGGGCGCCGGGTCGACGATCGTCAACGGCATACCGGGCGGCAACACGTCGTCCTACAGCTCGTACAAGGTGCTGGCGCCCGGGCTGCTCACCGCTCCGACCGTGCAGTCCGCGATCGGGCAGCCGGTGAACGTCGAGGCCGTTCTCGAGCTGAAGCCGGACGTCGCGTTCACCAGCACCCCGGCGACCGCCGAGCAGCTGCAGGCGGCCGGCGTGCCCACCGTGGTGCTCAACCTGGAGACCGGCGACAAGATCAAGGACTCGGTCCGGGTGACCGGCGAGGTGTACGGCCACCAGCAGCAGGCCGCGGACTACCTCACCTACTTCGACGACACCGTGAAGCGGGTCAACGAGATCAAGGCCTCGATCCCGGACGCCGAGCAGCCGAGCGTGCTCTACATCGACCTGAAGCCGTTGCGCCGCCCGAACCGGATCATGGAGTGGATGCTCGACCAGGTCGGCGCCAAGTCGGTGACCCGGGACGTGCAGGTCGGGCAGTTCCAGTTCGGCGTCGAGCAGCTGCAGAAGTGGGACCCGCAGATGCTGATCGGCATGGCCGCCTACGACCTGCCCGGGCTGACCGGGGACCCGAAGTTCGCCGCCCTGCAGGCGGTGAAGAACAAGAAGATCGGGATCATCCCGACCGGCATCCAGATCTGGGGCAACAACACCACCGAGCAGCCGCTGGGCGTGCTGTGGGTGGCCCGCTTCCTGCACCCGGACGCCTACGCCGAGATCGACATGGCGGCGGAGACCAAGAACTTCTACGCGAAGTTCTACGGGATCACCCTGACCGACGCGCAGGTCACCCAGATCCTGAACGCCGGCGTATGAGCGCGCCGTCCATGCGGTTCGCGCTCTCCGGGGTGCGCGGCGGGCTGGAGGCGCCGGGCCCGGTGCCGATCCTGGAGATGGCCCGCTACGCCGAGGATCTCGGCTTCCACGGGCTGTGGTTCAACGAGGAGCACTTCCGTCGCGTCCGCACCGGGCGCGACGGGGAGCCGCTGTCACCGCTGCTGCTGGCCGGCGCGGTGGCGGCGGTGACCTCGCGGATCCGGCTCGGGTTCTCGGTGCTGCTGCTGCCGCTGCACCATCCGGTGCGGCTCGCCGAGGAGCTCGCGACCCTCGACGTGCTCTCCGGCGGCAGGGTGGACGCCGGCCTCTCCGGTTCGGCGAACCCGCGCTACAGCGCCGCGTTCGCCGACAACTGGGCGCACCCCCCGGAGTTGGACGGCGCGGTGCGCACGATGGTGGCGCACTGGACCGGCACCCCGGTGGATGCCGGGGACGAGGGACCGCAGGAGTTCGCACCGGCGCCGGTGCAGCAGCCGCACCCGCCGATCTACATCGGCGGCTACCACGACGCGACGATCGCGTGGGCGGCCGAGAACGGGCACGCCACCGTGCAGCACGGCATCCAGTCGCCGGCCTCGCTGCGCCGCACCCTGGCGGTGTTCACCGACCACGGCGGCGACGTCACCCGCACCCCGGTGGGCCGGTTCTGCTACGTCGGCGAGAGCGACGAGCAGGCCTGGGCCGAGGCCGGGCAGTACGTCGACGCCCAGTCGCAGACCCTGCGCTCGTTCGGCATCTGGCGTCGTGGCGAGCTGATCTCGACACTCGAGGAACTCGAGACCGAGCGGTTCCGGCACGAGACGGCGATCGTCGGCGGGCCGGAGACCGTCGCCGCCCGGCTCGCCGCGCTGCGCGACGACCTCGGCGTCCGGCAGGTGAACCTGTTGTCGTCGTTCTTCGGCCTGCTGCCGCAGGACCTGCTGCGCCGCTCGCTGCGACTCTTCGCCGACGAGGTCGCACCGAAGCTCGCCTGAGAAGACCGGAACACCGGTGGCCGCGCGGTCTGCCCGTGCGGCCACCGGTGCCTCTACCGTGCCGACATGAGCATTGCCGTGCCCACCGACGAACTGGCCGAGGCCGTCGCCGGTTTCACCTTCGCCTACCTCGTCACGATCGGCGAGGACGGCCGCCCGCACGTCATCGCCGTCGCGCCGGTGGTCACCGCCGAGGGAGTCGTCGTCCACGATCTGGGACGGCGCACCCTGGCCAACCTGGCCGCGCGGCCCGAGGCCACCCTGGTCTGGCCACCGCCGTCGATCGACGCGCACAGCCTGATCGTGGACGGCACGGGGACGCTCTCCGGGGAGTCGCTGGTGATCACGCCGAGCCGGGCCGTACTGCATCGTCCGGCTCCCGCACCGGCCTCCACGCATCCCACCCAGGGCTCCGTGCAGAACCCAGGTTCGGGCTGCGGCGCCGACTGCATCGAGATCGGGGAGCCTTCCTCATGATGAGGACGGTGCAAACAAGAAGGCCCCCGCCGAGGCGGGGGCCTTCTTGTCGCTGTCTCAACGAGCGCGCCCGTAGGGATTCGAACCCCAAACCTTCTGATCCGTAGTCAGATGCTCTATCCGTTGAGCTACGGGCGCTGGTGCTGCGCCCCTACGGGGCGCAGCGAAAGGAACTCTAGCCGAGGCCGGAGAGATCCGCAGACCCGAAGATAACTGATGGATCATCAATCACGACGGAGCGTCACCGAACCGGTCTCTGTGCCCTACCGTACTGCGTCGCTGACCAGCGATGCCAACTCATTGTTGATGCCCGCAGGGCTACGTACGGTGATTTCACCGTTCGTCGCATCGCTGCACGAACCGGCCCGTACCAGCACGGACGCCGCGGACCCGCTCGGGTAGCTGAACTCCAACAGATCGGACGGCGCGGCGACCGCGCAGCCGGGCACCTGGATCTGCCGCAGTTCCTCGGCGGTCAGCGAGCGCACCTGCTTGGCCTCGAGCGCGTCCTTCGGCCACCCGCCGGGTGGTGCGGCGAGCACGGCCGCGAGCTTCGCCGTCCGGGCGGCGTCCAGGGCGTGGGCCGAGACCAGCGCTCCGGACTCGGCGTAGCGGCACCAGCGGGCGGTCACCGGGGCGAGGTCGCGGTTGCCCCAGGGCAGCAGCCGGCCGGCGCGTCCGGCGCGGTCACCGAACCTGATCTGCCCCACCGAGGCCGCGCAGTCGGACGCCGCGAGCTCCGAGACGCCTTGGCTGCGAGCGCGTTGCGGCAGCCAGGAGCCGATCAGCACCAGCACCACCAGGGCGACGAGGGCGACCAGCGGCCAGCGCACACCGTTCTGCAATCGCATCGAGGCGCCCTGTTGCATGACGGCACCTTGTCACAGGCACGTCACAGCGGCCGGGCATACGAGGGGCTGCGGTGACATACCCCTCACGGCTTCCTCTGGCCGCCGATGCCTGCCCGCGCTACCCGTTCGGCCATATGACATAACCGACACCGATGTCAACGTTTTCAGGTCCTTTCAGCGGTTCCGCTGCGGCCGATTCCCCGTAGCCTCGAAGAAATTCCCATTCCCGCGGGGTCGGTCGCACGCCTGACCAGGCCCTGCACCAGCAATGAGGCGACGGCGCCCGGCCTCTTTCCGGCGTGCCCGAAGCCGAGACACCGAGAGGGGCTCGCCCAGTGACAACGTCGCTCAATGCGGTCGCTGCACCGACGAACCACCAGGAACTGGTCGCCTGGGTCAACGAGATCGCCGCCCTGACCAAGCCGGACTCCGTGCACTGGTGCGACGGGTCCGACGCCGAGAACGCGGCGCTGGTCGAGCGTCTGATCTCGACCGGAACCTTCACCAAGTTGGACAAGAAGCCCGATAGCTATTGGTGCGCTTCGGATCCCATCGACGTGGCACGCGTCGAGGACCGCACTTTCATCTGCTCCGAGAACGAGGCCGACGCCGGCCCGACCAACAACTGGATGGCGCCGTCCGAGATGCGGACGACGCTGCAACCACTCTTCGACGGCGCGATGCGCGGTCGCACCATGTA
>DAIOVT010000019.1:0-18536 GCA_036758885.1 Kineosporiaceae bacterium | reverse complement strand
AGGCCCTGCGCGACCCGGGCGGCGATCAGCGTGCCCAGGCCGCCGGCCAGCCCGGCCGCTGCCGAGGCGACCGCGAAGCCGAGCAGCGCCCCGATGTAGACCCGGCGGGTGCCCCACCGGGCGGCCAGTCCCGCGGCCAGCGGCATGCCGGCGATCAGGGCCAGGGTGTAGCCCGAGGAGATCCACTGCGCGTCGGTGATCGAGGCGCCGAAGGCGCGCATCAGGGCGGGCAGCGCGACGACCACGATGGTGGTGTCCAGAACGGCGATCAGTCCCGACAGCGCGACGGTCAGCCCGATACGGATCTCCCTGGGGGTCATGCCGGCACCGGGTCGCTCTCCCGGCCGGCACGCAAAGTGCTTGCCCACCAACGCAGTTCGGTCATCGTGGCAGCCAGCGCATCGGTGGCGCCGTCGTCCGCGGTGAAGACCCCGTCGGCGCCGAGCCGCTGCCAGGGAGCGACCAGGTGCACGGCCTCACGAACCGTGGTGGCACGTACCTCGCAGAAGACCGTGCGCAGGTGCTCGACCGCGCGGATCCCGCCGGAGCCGGCTCCGTAGCCGATCAGGGCCACCGGCTTGCGGGCCCACTCGACGTGGTGCCAGTCGATGGCGTTCTTCAGGGCCGAGGGAAAGCTGTGGTTGTACTCGGGGGTGAGCACGACGAAGGCATCGGCGGCGGCGAGGCGTCCGCTGATCGGCGAGCCGGTGCCGCCGGGGGCCAGGTCGGCCTCCGGCAGGTCGACGCCGGCCAGGTCGATCACATCGAGCCGCAGCCAGCCCAACGGCTCGAGCTCGGCGGTCAGCCAGGTCAGCAGCGGATCGGCGATCCGCGGGCTGCGGACGCTGCCGACGATCAGGGCGATCCGTAGTTCCGGGCCGCTGCCGGCCGGGCGGTCCGTACGTGTGCCGGTGCGGGAGTGCGCCGGGGTCGTCGTCTGCGTCATGCCGGCGACGCTAGGAGTTCGCCCATGGGCGAACTCAAGACGCTGAACCCAAGACGCTGAACCCAGGACGCCGAACCCGCCCTAGGCTCGGCGGATGCCTGCGCAGCCGTCGTCCTCGGCCGGACCCTTCGTTCTCGACCCGGCGCCGCCGGAGCCGTTGGCCGGGCCGGTGGTCGACAACCACACCCATCTCGACCACGCCAGACGCGGGGACGACCCGTTCCCGGTGGCCGAGGCGATCGCCGCGGCGGGCGCGGTCGGGGTGACCCGGATGGTTCAGATCGGCTGCGACCCCGAGTCGGCGCGGTGGACGGTACAGGCGGTCGAGCAGCACCCCGAACTGCTCGGGGGAGTGGCCCTGCATCCGACGGAGGCCAGCCGGATCGCCACTGCCACAGGCGATTCCGGGCTGGCCGAGCAGTTCGCCGAGATCGAGCGGCTGGCCGCGCACCCGCGGGTCAGGGTGATCGGTGAGACCGGTCTGGACCATTACTGGGTGAGCCCGGACGACGAGACCGGCCGCGCCGCGCAGGTCGAGTCCTTCCGCCGGCACATCGATCTGGCCAAACGCACCGGCAAGGTGCTGCAGATCCACGACCGGGACGCGCACGAGGAGGTGCTGCGGGTGCTGGCCGAGGAGGGGGCGCCCGAACGCACCGTCTTCCATTCCTTCTCGGGGGACGCCGATCTGGCCCGGCGCTGCGCCGATCAGGGCTGGTACCTGTCCTTCAGCGGCACGGTGACCTTCAAGAACGCGGCGGCGGTTCGGCAGGCGCTGGCCGCCGTGCCGCCCGGGCAGGTGCTGGTGGAGACCGACGCGCCCTACCTGACGCCGCACCCACATCGCGGCCGGCGCAACGCCGGGTACCTGATGCCAATCACTGTGCGTTGTATCGCCGACACTTTGGGTTTGTCCGAGCAGGCTGCGGCCACGCAACTGAACGTCACGGCGGAGCTCCTGTACGGGCCCTGGTGACTGCTCCGGCCGGGCCCGAAGTGACCCTGAGCAAGGCAAGCCTTGGTCCGACAAATAGGGACATTCCACCAAAGCGATCTTGGCAATGTTCGCACGTTCCGATCAGTCGATCGGTACTACGTTCAGGCCATTGACCTGCCCATTTGTCCGCCGGTGAGACAAACGTGGGCAATGCCACGGCCGACTTCCGAAATCCGGACTTCAGAACCTTGTTGCCGAACCGTTACCGTTGCGCTTGATCGCCGGGATCGGCCGAACGAGTGGCGAGGCGTGGGGCGGACGCTTCGCACAGCAATCACCGTGCCCGGAACCGTCAAGGACTGGAGCCAGATGCTCGAGGTCGGCCGTCACACAACGCAACCCTCCGGGGATGCTCCCAGTGGCACTTCCGAGGCCCCCAGCCTGGATCAGCAGCCCACCCAGCAGTTCTCGCCGACGTCGTCGACGAGCCGACGCGCAGGTCGCCACCTGCGATCCGGTGCGGGCCGCGTCGACACCGTCGAGGCGGGCGACGCCACCGATTCGCTGGCTCTGCTCAACACCGCAAACCTGCGCACCCGCCGGATCGGTCAGCCGGCCTCCGACGTCGCCTCGCTCGAGGCGATGTTCAGCACCGCGCCGATCTCGATCGCCGACGCCTCGACCGCCGCCGCGAACGGCCTGGTGGACAACCGGATCCCCGCCGTCGTGCCGCAGGCGGCATCCGCCCCGGCGTTCGATCAGGCGTTCACCCAGACCTCCGCGCAGCCGACCTTCGCTGCCATGGCGTCGTCGATGCCCGGAACGACGTCCGGAACGATGCCGGGCACGACGTCCGGCGCCACGTCAGGCACCGCCGGTGCCTGGGCCCCGCCTCCGCCGCCTCCTCTGCCCGCGGGGGGCGCCGTCCCGCCGAGCCTGCCGTCGGACTTCTCCGTGCGCCCGGGCGACCGGCCCGCGCGCCGCGGCCGGCTGCTGCGGCTGGTGGCCCCGGGGGCCGCCCTGGCCACGGTCGCCGCCGGGGTGCTGATCTACACCACGACACAGGCCGACACCACGGTCAGCCTGTCGATCGACGGCAAGAGCACCCAGGTCAGCTCGGGCGCCGACACGGTCGGCGATCTGCTCGCGGCACAGTCGATGTCGCTCAGCGCCGGTGACCAGGTGAGCCCCGCCGTCGGCGAACAGCTCACCGACGGTCAGCAGATCACCGTCAAGTACGCCCGCCCGCTGACCCTGGTGGTCGACGGTGTGAAGAAGGCGTACACGACCACCGAGACCACGCTCGCAGGTGCCGTCGGCACACTCGGCGTCGACGTCGAGGGCGCCAAGCTGTCGATGCCGTTGCAGACCGAGCTCAACCGTGAGGGCACCACGGTCACGGTGACCACCCCCAAGACCGTGAGCCTGTCCGTCGGCGGCCGCCCCGCAGCCACGCTGACCAGCACCGCCGCCACCGTCGCTGAACTGCTCAAGGAGCGGAACATCACGACGGACGCCGACGACAAGGTCAGCGCCGCCGGCACCGCCCCGGTCACCGCCGACATGAAGGTCGTCGTCACGGTGATCGACAGCAAGCAGGTCACCGCCACCGAGTCGGTGCCCTTCGAGACCAAGCGCACCAAGGACTCCTCGCTCGCCAAGGGCACCACCAAGGTGATCACCAAGGGTGTCAAGGGCGAGCGGACGGCGACCTACCAGGTCACCTACACCAACGGCGAGGTGACCTCGAAGAAGCTGATCTCGGCCGAGGTGACCACCGAGCCGAAGGACGGCGAGGTCAAGGTCGGCACCAAGTCGGCGCCGAGTTCGGACAGCTCCTCCGACTCCTCCTCCGACGCGGGCTCCTCGACCGGTACCAGCGCCGACGGGCTGAACTGGGCGGCGCTGGCCAAGTGCGAGTCCGGCGGCAACCCGCGGGCGGTCAACCCGTCGGGCAAGTACTTCGGTCTCTACCAGTTCAGCAAGACCACCTGGCGTGCGGTGGGTGGCAGCGGCAGCCCCGCCGATGCGTCCGCGGCCGAACAGACCAAGCGGGCGAAGATCCTCTACAACCGCGCGGGTGCCGGGCAGTGGCCGCACTGCGGTCCCCGGCTCTTCAGCTGATCGGCTCCTCGGTCGACCGGCTCTTCACCCGACCGGTGATTTACTGACCCGGTGATTCCTGACCGGGTCGAGTCCGCCGGTGTCTCGGCTCGTGCCGGCGACGCTGCACCGGCGGCGTTGCTGGGCGCCTCGGCGATCCGCGAACTCGCTGCGGCACACGGGGTACGCCCGACCAAGACGCTCGGCCAGAACTTCGTCGTCGACGCGAACACGGTGCGCCGGATCGTGGCGGTCTCGGGTGTGGACGGCGACGACGTGGTGCTCGAGGTCGGCCCGGGACTCGGCTCGCTGACCCTGGCGCTGCTCGACGCCGCGGCCTCGGTGACCGCGCTCGAGATCGACCCGGTACTGGCCGCCGCGCTGCCTGCGACCGTGGCGCGCTGGCGACCGGAGGCAGTCGACCGGCTGCGGGTGGTGGCCATCGACGCGATGACGCTCGACCCGGCGACCCTGCCCGGACCGGCCCCCACGGCGCTGGTCGCCAACCTGCCGTACAACGTCTCGGTTCCGGTGCTGCTCACCGCGTTCGAGCGGCTCGGGTCGTTGCGGCACGGACTGGTCATGGTGCAGGCCGAGGTCGCCGACCGGCTGGCCGCCGGCCCGGGCAGCCGCACCTACGGTGCCCCCAGCGTCAAGGCGGCCTGGTTCGCCGACGTGGGGCGGGCCGCCTCGATCGGCCGCAGCGTCTTCTGGCCGGTGCCCAACGTCGACTCGGCTCTGGTCTCCTTCGTCCGCCGGCAACCACCAGAGGGGGCGCAGGAGCACGAACGGACGGCGGTCTTCGCCTGCGTCGACGCGGCATTCGCCCAGCGCCGCAAGACGTTACGGGCCGCGCTGGCCGGTTGGGCCGGTTCGCCGCAGCGCGCCGAACAGGTGCTCCGGGCGGCCGGGGTGACGCCGTCGCTGCGCGGTGAGCAGTTGGACGTCGCGGCGTTCACCGCGATCGCCCGGGCCGCGGAAACGGTGCCCAGGTGATCCCGCGTTCGGTCACCGAACGGATACCGGCCAAGATCAATCTCGAACTGCGGGTCGGCCCGCCCCGCGGCGACGGATTCCACGAGCTGGCAACGGTTTTCCAGGCGATCTCGCTGTTCGACCGGGTCACCGTGACCGAGACCGGCCCGGGATCGTCCGGGATCGCCGTGAGCGTCGTCGGGGCCCGGCGGGCCGGGGTGCCTGCGGACGATTCCAACCTTGCGGTGCGCGCCGTCCGGCTGCTCGCCGAACGCGCCGGCCGCGAGCCCGCGGTGGCCGTGCAGATCGACAAGCAGATACCGGTGGCCGGTGGCATGGCCGGAGGATCGGCGGACGGCGCAGCCGCCTTGCTCGCCTGTAACACCTTGTGGCGCACCGGGTTCGGCCTCGAGACCCTGCTCGACCTGGCCGGCGAGCTCGGCTCGGACGTGCCGTTCGCGCTGCTCGGTGGCACCGCCCTGGGCACCGGCCGGGGCGAACGGTTGCGCCGGTTGCCGAGCCGTGGCGAGTACACCTGGGTGATCGCGGTCAACGAGTCGGGACTGTCCACGCCCAAGGTCTTCGGCGAGCTCGACCGGCTGCGCACCGGCGAGAGCGTGCCCGATCCGGCGCCGAGCGCCGCTCTGGCCGATGCCCTGGCCGCCGGGGATCACGCCGGTGTGGCGGCCAACCTGGTCAACGACATGCAGCCCGCTGCCCTGTCGCTGCTGCCCTCGCTCGCCGAGGTACTGGATGCAGGACGGCGAGCCGGTGCACTCGCCTCGATGGTCTCGGGCAGCGGTCCGACGGTGGTCCATCTCGTCGCCCCCGCGGACGCTCCCCGGGTCGCCGAGCAGGTTCGGACGGCGCCCGGCGTCCGCGAGGTCCTGATCGCCACCAGCCCCGCCGGCACCCCCAACCCAGCGTGATCATGCAGAACTGCACACCCACCCCGCCGTGATCATGCAGAACTGCACGCTCAGCGGTTGATCGGGAGCTGGGTGACGTGAGCCGGGGTCAGCTCGGCGAGGCTCTGCACCTGCAGCAGCTTCATGGTGCGCACCACCTGCTCGGCGAGGATCGCGATCGTACGGTCCACGCCCTGGCGGCCACCCGCCATCAGCCCGTACAGATAGGCCCGCCCGACCAGGGTGAACCTGGCGCCGAGCGCGATCGCGGCGACCACGTCGGCGCCGTTCATGATTCCGGTGTCGACGGCGATCTCGACGTCGTCGCCGACCTCGCGGACCACCTCGGGCAGCAACAGGAACGGCACCGGGGCGCGGTCGAGCTGCCGGCCGCCGTGGTTGGACAGGATGATGCCGTCGACGCCGGCGTCCACCAGGGCCTTGGCGTCGGCGACCGACTGCACTCCCTTGATCACCAGCTTGCCCGGCCACATGACGCGGATCTCCTGCAGATCGTCGAAGGAGACGGTCGGGTCCATCGCCGAGTCGAGCAGCTCGCCGACGGTGCCACCGGTCGACGAGAGCGAGGCGAACTCGAGCGACGGCGTGGTCAGGAAGTCGTACCACCACCACGGCCGGGGGATCGCGTTGATCACGGTGCCGAGCGAGAGCTGCGGCGGGATCGAGAAGCCGTTGCGCTTGTCGCGCAGTCGAGCTCCGGCGACCGGGGTGTCCACGGTGAACAGCAGGGTGTCGAAACCGGCTTTGGCAGCGCGTTCGACCAGGCCGTAGGAGATCTGCCGATCGCGCATCACGTAGAGCTGGAACCAGTTGCGCCCGTTGGGGTTCGCGGCCTTGACGTCTTCGATGGAGGTGGTGCCCAGGGTGGACAGGCAGAACGGGATACCGACCGCCCCGGCGGCGCCGGCACCGGCGGTCTCACCCTCGGTCTGCATCAGCCGGGTGAACCCGGTGGGGGCGATGCCGAACGGTAGTGCCGACGGCCCGCCGAAGATCGTGGCCGAGGTGTCCACCTCGCTGATCGGGCGCAGCACCGACGGATGGAACTCGACGTCCTCGAAGGCGTGCCGGGCCCGGGTCAGCGACAGTTCACCCTCGGCGGCGCCGTCGGTGTAGTCGAACACCGCACGCGGGGTGCGTCGCTTCGCGATCCGGCGCAGGTCCTCGATGGTCAGCGCTGCCTCGAGGCGTCGCCGGCGGCCGTTCAGGTCGGGCTTCCTGAACCGCATCAGCTCGGCGAGTTCGGTGGGGCGGGGCAGTTGGCGCTCGACCATGACAGGTCCTTCCCGGGGTCGTGTGCTGCCGGCCGTTCAGGCGGAGGTCTCGGTGCATCAGGCGTGGGGGCCTGGTGTCCGTCCCTCATCTTCGCAGCCGGCTCGGAGGATGGATGCTCCGGTGCAGAGCAGACCGATCAGGAACGGGTGGGTGGCGCCGCGCTCGATCAGACCGATGATGCCGATGGAACTGTCGTCGGCCGCGAGCACGATCGACGCGACGTAGCCGGCGGTCGAGACGAGCCCGATGATGCCGACGGTGACGAGTGCCTTGCCGACACCCGGGGTGAGCCGCAGGCGGCGGCGCATACTGCCGAGGACTATCGCCAGGATGTTGCCGCCGAGGAAGCCGGCGAAGGCGCCTATGGCGTGGTACTCGCCGGTGCCGTCGTTCATCGCCTCGCCCGAGCCGGGGAACAGGCCGAGCAGGACCCCGCCGGCGGAGAGCGCGGCGGCCGGCAGGAGCAGCGCCCAGCGCCGCCAACCGGTCGGCCCGCGGAGCGATGCGATGCCGGCGAGGATGACGAGGCCGAAGAGGAAGAAGCCGGTGTTCATCACCCAGTAGAGGGGTGAGCGCATGAACTGGCCGAAGAGCGTCGAGGGCCCCTGGACCCCGAGATTGCTGATGAAGTCGTGGGTGTAGCTGTAGCCCGGGTCGGTCCAGGCCGCGGCGGCGATGAACTCCGCGAGCAGGAAGATCGCCGGCCCGGCGACGAGCAGCAGGCCCGCGGCGCGGCGCTGCGGAAGCACGGCCGTCGCCGCGGACGGGTTCGGCGTGATGGCGGTATCGGTCATGTTCTGACGTCCCTTCGGGGCCCGACTCAACAATAAATGAGTATACCCAGACTACTTATAGTCTCAGACTACTTTTAGCCCGGAGGGAGGTATGCTGCCCGGATGGCAGAGGGTCCGGTCTCGGGACGCCGCGAGCGCAAGAAGGCGATGACACGAGCGGCGATCCTGGACGCGGCCCTGCCGCTCTTTCTCGAGCGCGGGTTCGACGCGGTCACGGTCCGCGAGATCGCCGACCAGGCCGACGTCACGCCCAAGACCGTGTTCAGCCACTTCCCGCAGAAGGAGGCACTGCTGTTCAGCGACGAGGACGAGCGGCACGAGCGCCTCGCCGCCGCCGTCCGCGACCGCAAACCTGGGACGACGATCTCCAGCGCCCTCAAGACGCACTACCTCGCGGAGATCGCCGCCATGTCCGCCGAGCCCTACCGCGGCGTCCTCGCGCTCATGGAGGCGACCCCGTCACTGGTCGACTACGCCGAGAAGATGTGGCTGCGCCACGAGGACTACCTCGTCGAGGTGATCACGACCGAGTTCGGACTCACCCGGCCCAGCGACCAGATCCGCTTCTACGTGCGCTTCGCCCTGCAGATCCAGCTCGTCGCGAGCCATGACGCCGACCCCGAGGCTGCCATCGACAGCGGCTTCGGCCTGCTCGAAGCAGGATGGGCGCAATACGCAGAATCGCGTGCCCGCTGACCTCAGCCGATGGTGCAAGGGCCTCGGACACCACCATTCAGTCGGTGAGTGCGATGTGCCTACTCTCCGAGCGGGTGGACCTCGATGAAGGCGGCGAGGTCACGCGGGTCGCGATGACGGTCGTACTGCCGGAGAAGGTCGATGTAGCGGCGCTTGTCGAGCAGTTCGCGGACGACGGGCAGCAACGCGTCCAACTCATCATCTGGAACCGGTGTCTCGCCGTAGCCCGGCGCGAGGGGCATCAGCCGCGCTGGTGACGCTCGGCCAGAAACCGCTCGACGCGCTTGGAACGCACGAAGCCCGCAGGCACTGTGCGGCGTTCGAGTTGCGCAGATGCCTTGGTCGACCGCACGACAGACCGCTTGACGGCCTGCTTGCTCACGACACGTCGTTCCATGACTCGCACCTCCTCGGTCTTATGCGTGCATGCCCTCCTCCCCATCATCCCAACAGGGCACACAGCTCCAGCCAGCGTTCTTCGAGGGCGGATGCCTCGTCGTCGAGGGCGGTGATCTTCCCCATCTCTACGCCGAGGAGCTGGTAGTCGGACTGGTCGAGGTCGGCGAGCTTCGTGCGGGCATCCCCAGCCTGCTTCTGGAGCTTCTCGATGCGGCGCTCCAGGGAGGCGAGTTCCTTCTCGGCGGCTCGCTGTTCGGCCCCGGAGAGTGCGGAGGAGTGCTTCTGGTCAGGATTCTTCACGGAGGACGACGGTGCAGCGCCCGACGTGGCTCGCAGCCGCAGGTACTCCTCGACCCCACCCGGCAGGTGCCGCAGCCGGCCGACGCCGTCCGGGCCGGGAAGGATGGCGTACTGCTGGTCGGTGACCCGCTCGAGGAAGTAGCGGTCGTGGGAGACCACGATCAGGGTGCCGGCCCAGGAGTCGAGCAGGTCTTCGATCGCCGCGAGCATGTCGGTGTCGAGGTCGTTGGTCGGCTCGTCGAGGATCAGCACGTTCGGCTGGGTGAGCAGCACCAGCAACAACTGCAGTCGGCGCTGCTGGCCACCGGAGAGATCCTTGACCGGCGTCGAGAGTTGGGCGCTGGAGAAGCCGAGGCGCTCGAGCAGTTGGCCGGGGGTCAGTTCGGTGGCCTTCGACCCGGTGCCCAGGGTGTAGCTGGTGCGCAGCCCGCTGAGCACCACCCGCACCGGATCGGTCAGGTAGGGATCGAGTTCGTCGAGCCGTTGGGTCAAGGTGGCGACCTTGACCGTCTTGCCGCGCTTGACCCGGCCGGACGTCGGCGACACCGAAGCGTTGATCAGGCCCAGCAGGGTCGACTTGCCCGAGCCGTTCACCCCCAGAACCCCGGTGCGCTCACCCGGCGCCAGCCGCCATTCCACTTCGCGCAGAACCTGTTTGCCGTCGTAGGCGACGCCGGCATCGATCAGGTCTACGACGTCCTTGCCGAGCCGGGAGACCGCCAGCGACTGCAGCTCGGTCTTGTTGCGGATCTCGGGGACGTCGGCGATCAGGGCGTTGGCCGCGTCGATCCGGAACTTCGGCTTCGACGTGCGGGCCGGTGCACCACGCCGCAGCCAGGCCAGTTCCTTACGGGCCAGGTTCTGCCGCCGGGCCTCGATCGAGGCAGCCTGCCGGTCGCGTTCGACCCGCTGCAGGATGTAGGCCGCGTAGCCGCCCTCGAACGGTTCGACGATCCGGTCGTGCACCTCCCAGGTGGCGGTGCAGACCTCGTCGAGGAACCAGCGGTCGTGGGTCACCACCAGCAGGCCGCCCGCGTTCGGACTCCACCGGCGCTTGAGATGCCCGGCGAGCCAGGTGATCGCCTCGACGTCCAGGTGGTTGGTCGGCTCGTCGAGGATCAGCACGTCGTCGTCACCGGTCAGCAGCGCGGCCAGTGCGACCCGGCGGCGCTGGCCACCGGACAGCGTGCCCAGCGCGGCGTCCCAGGGCAGGTCGGCGACCAGGCCCTCGATCACCGACCGGGTACGGGCGTCGCCGGCCCATTCGTGTTCGGGGGCGTCACCGACCACGGCGTGGCCGACGGTGTCGTCGTCCGAGAGGTTGTCGCCCTGCTCGAGCACCCCGATCCGGACGCCGCCACGTACGGTCACCCGGCCCGAATCGGGCTGCAACCGCCCGGCCAGCAACGCCAGCAGGGTGGACTTGCCGTCGCCGTTGCGTCCGACGACGCCGATCCGGTCGCCCTCGTCGACGCCGAGGGAGACCGAGTCGAGAACGATGCCGGTGGGGTACTCAAGGTGTAGGGCTTCGGCCCCAAGAAGATGTGCCATGTCCGGACAAGGCTAAGGCGCCGCGCGCGACGGTGATGACGCCCGGTGCAGGTCGAGGATCGAGGCCACGAGACACTCCGGGTCCTCGTGTGGAGTGTTGTGGCCCACCGGACTGCGCCGGTGATCGAGGAGCCGGGTGAAGCGCGATTCATGCTCGGCCCGGGTCGGTGGCGGCAGCAACGGGTCATCGGTCGGGTCGATGACCACGGTCGGAACGGTGATCGGTGGCTGGGCCGCGATCGTCGCCTCCGACTCGTCATAGGCAGGATCGCCGTCGGCCAGCCCGTAACGGACCCGGTAGGAGTGCACGACCACGCTCACGAAATCCGGGTTGTCGAACGAGATCGCGCTTGCCTCGAAGGTCGCCGCAAAGTCCGGGTCGTCGCGACTCCACCCCGGCGACCACTCCCGCCACAGCTGCCGGGTGAGTTCGCGCCGGTACCGGTCCAGTCCGGCACGGCCGCGATCGTTCTGGAAGTACCACTGGTACCAGTTCCGAGCCTCCGCATCGGGAGGTTCCGGAACGCCGGCCATCGCGGTGACGTCGTGCACGTTGTACCCGCCGATGGTGACCAGCCCGCCGACCCGCTCGGGCCAGAGCATCGCCGCGACGCATGCGGCGCGACCGCCCCAGTCGAATCCGGCGACGATCGGACGCATCAGGTCGAGCCCCTCGATCAGGTCACGCAGGTCGGTGGCGAGCGCCGCCTGCTGCCCGGATCGCAGGGTCTCGGCCGATCGGAACCGGGTCGGCCCGTAGCCGCGCAGGTAGGGCACCACCACGAAGGCGCCGGACGCCGCGAGCGGCCCGGCGACCCGGTCGTAGCTGCGCGGGTCGTAGGGGAAACCGTGCAGCAGCACGACCGGGAAGCCGCCCGGATCGCCGTGCCTCTCCACGGCGATCTCGAGCGTCGGCGTCCTCAGGTGCTGGATCGGTGGGGGGATCGTTGCGGCCATCCGGTCAGGCTAGGCGCGGGCACCGACAGCTTCCGGAGCGTCCCCGGGAGATGATCGGCCACGCTGTTCAGCCCTGCCGGGTCTTCAGCCGGGGGTTGCGCTTGTTGATCACGAACACCCGTCCGCGGCGCCGGACCACCTGCGAACCGGGCTGGTTCTTCACCGACTTGATCGAGTTGCGGACCTTCATGACGATCTCCTTCCGGTTGTCCTTCCTGGTCGGGTCAGGCGACCCGGTTGACCGGACCGAGCCACGGTTCGAGGCCGTCCCATGACTCGTCCCAGATCTGACCCCGTTCGCGCAGTTCCTCGTCGGTCAGCAGGCAGCGGTGAAAGGCATCGCGCACCTCCTGCGGGTTGTCGTCCAGCCCGGTGACCACGATCCGGGTGAAGGGACGCTGACCCGGGTGCCAGCGCTCGGTCGACCCGACGCTCGCCTGTCCGCCCGCGGCGTCCCAGACGCAGACGCTGCCGGGCCGGGTGGGCAGCCAGAAGCAACCCCGCGATCGCCGAGGCCCACCGCCGAGGGCGCTCAGTTCGGCCTGGAAACGGTCGGGGTGGAAGGGCCGTTCGGAGTGCAGGTCGAGGCGCCAGACCTCGGTGCCGGCCAGGTCGGGCAGTCGGCCCCGGCGGGCCTCGGCGATCCAGGCCTCGACGGCGGGGTGCTGATGGATGCCGGCGACCAGGGTCATCGCGTTCAGGGCCGAGGGATCGGTGATCACCGGGACCCGCGGCCGGGCCAGGGCAGCGATCAGCTCGGACTCCTCGGCCAGCGGCGGCTCGGTCAGGCAGACGATGTCGGCGTACTCGACCAGGGCGCAGCCGACCTCGGCCACGGCGCGTTCGTCCTCGCGGGAAGTGGCCACGTGCCGCTCCAGCAGCAGGTCGTCGCCGAGCAGGTCGTCGGCGACCGAGGTGCCGTCCAGGGCTGCCACCACCGCGGCGACGAAGACGTGCGGTGCGGTCAGCGGCGACCAGGCCAGGGTGCGGCAGACCTGCACCGCCTCGGCGGCGACCGGCAGGCACGCCGTGATGCTTCCCCATTTCCCTTGCCGAGCAAGGCGTTCCAGCGTCGGCAGGATGTCCTCGCGGATCGCGCAGGTGACGCAGGCGTGCTCGAGGTCGATCTCCTCGCGCTCGAGCACGCCGGTGACGTCGCTGACCACGCGGGTCAGTACCTGCCGGCCTGGGTCGATGGTGTGCCGAACGGCGACGGTGTCGGGCAGGCCGAGCTGAACGGAGATCGAGGCGGTGAGCATGGCGCTCTCGCTCACCCCGCTGATCAGGACGACGGGCACGGTGCGCCGGCTCGAACGCAGCTGCCGGCCGTGCACCCGGGCCCTCATCGGCGGGATCCGTAGCGCCGGACGAGCTTGTGGCCCCGGGGGCGAGCGTGTTGCTTCACGAGCCTCTCCCTGTCACACTGAGATTGATAATGATTCTCATTCTAGACATGAGGTGACCGTGATTCGCAATGCTCGAGGCGGCCTCCGGCGGAGGTGTCGCTGATGGCGGGCAAGACCTCGCCGGCGCGGCCGGTCGTGAAGCTCCGGTCCAGCGCGGGCACCGGGTACACCTATGTGACCCGCAAGAACCGCCGCAACAGCCCGGATCGCCTGGTGCTCAACAAGTACGACCCCCGGGTGCGCCGCCATGTCGCCTTCCGTGAGGAACGGTGATGGCGAAGAAGAGCAAGATCGCCGCCGACCGGCGGCGCCGGGAGCTGGTCGAGCGGCACCGCGAGCGGCGTGACGCGCTGCGCCGCGTGGCGAAGGACGGCGCGGCCACCGCGGAGCGGCGGCAGGCGGCGAGCCGGGCGCTGGCAGCGCTGCCACGGGACTCCTCGCCGGTGCGGCTGCGCAATCGTGATCAGCTGGACGGCCGGGCCCGCGGATATCTCCGCAAGGCGGGCCTGTCCCGGCTCAACTTCCGCGCCGCCGCGCATCGCGGTGAGCTGCCGGGGGTCACCAGGTCGAGCTGGTAGGGACGCTGCGTCCCGGGAGTTGTCGTGGGTCGCCGCCGGGCGCCCCCCAAGTACGCCCGGCGACCGCTCTTTGACGGACGCCGCCCGCAAAGGGATACCGGGAAGTCATGTGACCTGCGCCACGCGCCACGCGCCTCGCGACGACGCGGTCGATGGTCGTGGGACCCCTGTGTCCAGGTCGCTCCCGACTCTGAGGCACAGTTCACTCGCGACCCAGACGCAATATCTGATTAGGTGAGCCTCACCTTACTTCTTTGAATTTTCTACACTCGGCAAGAGTCAGGGGTTGAGAGATGAGTACCGCTCCCGCTGCCACGACCGATCGCCCGGACGCATCGCCACCGGCGACCGCGGGCCAGGGCGACGCGGCGGCATCGGTGCCACGATCGCCCGGGCTCTCCGACGGGCTGCGGCTGCTGGTGCCGTTCGCCGCGCCCGACCGGGGCCGCTACCTGGCGGCCGCGGCGATCGCCTTCCTCGGAACGCTGTGTCAGCTGGTGCCGTTCTGGGCCGCGTACGAGGCGCTGCGGCAGGTCGTCGACGGCAACGCCACCCGTGGCTCCCTGACCCGGATCGCCCTGGTGGCCCTGGCCGGAGTGGTGGCCATGGCGATCCTGCTCGGCGCGGCGACCTGGATGTCGCACCGGGCCGCCTTCGCAACCCTCGAGCGGCTGCGCCTGCGCATCGGCAGGCGACTCGGTGAGGTGCCCCTGGGCTTCCTCACCTCGCGCCGCTCCGGGGCGGTGCAGCGCACCCTCAACGACGACGTCGAACGGCTGGAACAGTTTCTGGCACAAGCGGTTCCGGATCTGGTCAGCGCCGCCGGAGTCGTTGTCGTGGTGACCGTCTGGCTGTTCCTGGTGGACTGGCGGATGGCGCTCGCCGCGCTGGCCGTGCTGGTGATCGCGCTACCGCTGATGTCGATCGGCATGAGCCGGGGATCGGCCAAGCTCGGCGGCTATCACGACTCGCTGGCCCGGATGAACGCCTCGGTCGTCGAGTTCGTCCGCGGCCTGCCGGTGGTGCGCACCTTCAACCGCTCCGAGGACCTGTTCGCCGAGACCTCCACCGCGATCCGCGACGCCGCACGCTTCCAGGCCGACTGGGGCCGGGACTTCCTGTCGGTGTTCACCGCCTTCTACGCGATGCTGGCCAGCAACGTGGTGACCATCGTGCCGGTCGGGGTGTGGCTCTACACCCGCGGCGAGATCAGCGTGGCCGACCTGCTGTTCTTCTTCGTGGTCGGGCTCGGCTACACCGCATCGGTGGTCAAGCTGATGGAGCTGACCACGACACTGGGCCATCTCGGCCTGAGCGCCGCCCTGGTGCACGAGCTCGACCGGGCGACACCGCTGCCCGAGCCCGCCCAGGACGCCGAGTTGACTGGCGCCGGAATCGATTTCAGCCAGGTCAGCTTCGCCCACATCGGGATCGACGGGCATCCGGTGCCCGCACTGCGCGGGGTCAGCTTCACCGCCGCACCCGGAACGATCACCGCGGTGGTCGGTCCCTCCGGCTCGGGCAAGTCGACGCTGGCGAAGCTGGCCTGCCGGTTCTGGGACGTCGACGAAGGCGTCGTCCGGGTCGGCGGCGTCGACGTACGAGACATGCCCGGCGCGCAGCTGATGCATGAGGTGGCCTTCGTGCTGCAGGAGACCTTCCTCTTCGACGACACCGTCGAGGCGAACCTGCGGATGGGCCGGCCGGAGGCGAGCGATGCCGAGATCATCGACGCCGCGCGCCGTGCGCGGGCGCACGACTTCATCATCGATCTTCCCGACGGCTACGCAACCCGGCTGGGGGAGAGGGGATCCCGGCTCTCCGGCGGTGAGCGGCAGCGACTCTCGATCGCCCGGGCGCTGCTCAAGGACGCACCGATCGTGGTGCTCGACGAGGCGACGGCGTTCGTCGACCCCGAGAACGAGGTCGCCCTGCAGGAGGCGCTCGGTGAACTGGTGAACGGCAGGACCCTGCTGGTGGTCGCCCACCGGCTGTCCACGATCGCCGGTGCGGATCAGATCCTGGTGATGGACGAGGGCCGGATCGTGGAGCGCGGCAGACATGCCGACCTGGTCGCGAGCGGCGGGCTGTACGCCCGGATGTGGGCGGCCTTCGAGCGCACCGACGACGCGGCGGGAGCGGAAGCATGAGCACGGCGAACCCGACGATCACCTCCTCCGGGACCGCCACCGGCACTCCATCCGGTGCGGCCCCCTACTACCAGGGGGTGCTACCGACGCTGTGGAAGGTCTTCGCCGGCAAGCGAAGTCACCTGGCCGCCGGACTGATCCTGCGCATTCTCGCCTCGTTCGCCATCGGGGTGCCGGTGGTGGTCGTGGTCTGGGTGGTGCAGCACGTGCGCACCGACACGCTCACCTCCTCGCGGGCGGTGACCGCCACGGTGGTGGTGCTGATCGCCCTGCTCGCGCAGTACGTGCTCTCCTTCGCCTCCAACTACTTCGCCTGGGTGAGCACGTTCCTGGTGCTCGGCGAGGCCCGGATCGACACCTTGCGCCATCTGCAGCGGCTGCCGCTGCCCTCGGTCGCCGCCGGCCGCGGCGGTGATGTCAGTGCGGTGCTCACCTCCGACTACGAGCAGGTCTCGAGCTTCGCCCACCACGGGCTGATCACCCTGATCGGTGGTGCCGCGCTGCCGGTGGCCACGCTGTTGGGGCTGCTCTGGATCGACCCGAGACTGGCCGGGGCCGTGGCGATCAGCATCGTGGCGACCATTCCGGTGTTCATCGTGACCAACCGCCCCTTCGCGGCGCGCGCCCTGCAGCGGGCCGACCTGCTGGCCGAGGCGAACAGCCGGATCGTCGAGTACGTGCAGGGCATCGCGACGGCGCGGTCGTACAACCAGACCGGGGAGCGTCAGCAGTGGTACCGCGACGCGGTCGCCCGCATGCGCCAGGTCAACGATGAGATGGCGGTGAAGCTCACCCCGCTGGCCTACCTGAGCATCGGCACCGTGCTGCTCGGTGTGCCGGTGGTGATCGCCGTCATCGCCTACGGACTGTTCGGCGGCACCTTCGACATCGGCACCGTGGTGATCTTCCTGGTGCTGGTGCTGCGGGTCTACGAGCCGCTGATCGCGGTCGCGGTACAGGTGGAGCCGTTGCGGTTGGCCGACGCCGCGCTGCGCCGGATCGGCCGGATCCGTGACATCGAACCGGAACGGGCGCCCGCCGAGCCGATCGCGCAACCGTTCGGCAACGACATCGTCTTCGACGGAGTCGACTTCGGCTACGAGCCGGACCGCCCTGTGCTGCAAGGGGTCTCGTTCACCGCGGCGAGCCGGACGACGACGGCGGTGGTCGGCCCCTCGGGTGCCGGGAAGTCAACGCTGCTTGCCCTGGCCTCCCGGTTCTACGATCCCGACCGGGGCACGGTCAGCCTGGGCGGCGTCGCCCTCACCGACCTGACCACCGACCAGCTCTTCGAGTCGGTCACCGTGGTCTTCCAGGACGTCTACCTGTTCGCCGGCACGGTGCGCGACAACATCGCCTTCGGATCGCCGGACGCCGACGCCGACACCGTGCGCGAGGCCGCTCGGGCGGCCCGCTGCGACGAGTTCATCAGCGCGCTGCCGAACGGGTACGACACCCAGATCGGCGAGGGCGGCATGACCCTGTCCGGCGGTGAGCGGCAACGCATCTCGATCGCCCGGGCGATCCTCAAGGACGCCCCGGTGGTGCTGCTCGACGAGGCCACCTCGGCCCTGGACGCGCTCACCGAGGAGGCCGTCACCCAGGCGCTCGCCCGGTTGGTGGCCGGTCGCACCGTGATCGTCGTCGCGCACCGGCTCTCGACGATCCGCTCCGCCGATCAGATTCTGGTGCTGGACGACGGACGCATCGTGCAACGCGGCCGGCACCAGGAACTGCTCGACGCCGGGGGGCTGTACGAGCGGTTGTGGTCCGAGCGCCGCCGGGCCGCGCAGTGGCGTCTCGGCTCGGACGGCAACTGATATCCGTTCCGCCCCAACCGCTCTCGCGCCTGGTTCACCATTTGTGCTCGCCGTTCTGCGGTCGTCGTTCCGTGTCCCGCCGATGGTTCCCTGCCGTCCCCACGTCCTGTCCGCGCTGTTCGCCCTACCCCCGGAGGTCCCGATCATGCCCAGCACGCCCTCGCCCCGGCCGCGCCGCTCGGCGCCGTCCGACCGATTCGGCCGTCTCGGCGAAGCGGGTCTGAGCCGCCGCTCGATGCTCGGTGCCATGGCCTGGGGCGCAACGGGTATCGGTGCCACGGCCCTGCTCGGTGCCTGCTCCGGCGGCGGCGGCGAGGCCACGTCGGCGTCTTCGGCGTCCGGGGTGGCCCGCCGCGGCGGCACGGCGCGGGTGGTCACCCTGGGCTCGGCCGCCGACACCACGTTCAACCCGTTCTCGGTCTCCGGGCTGACCGACTACACGGCCGGATTCGCGTTGCGGGACAACCTGGTTCTGATCGTCGGTGACAAGACCGAGTACGGTCTGGCCTCATCGATCGAGCCGGACGCCACGGCGAAGAACTGGACGATCAAGCTGCGCTCCGGGGTGACCTGGCACGACGGCTCTCCGCTGACCAGTGAGGACGTCGCCTGGACCCTGACCCAGTTCGCCGACCCGAAGGTCTCGCCGTCGTACTCGCAGTTCTTCGCGGTGATCGACGCCAAGAACATCAAGCAGATCGACGCGCTGACCCTGCAGGT